>CBFGPN010000036.1:0-25919 GCA_965650675.1 uncultured Cellvibrio sp. | reverse complement strand
TTTCACACTCGCCACTTTTTTCATAGGGAAGTTAACCACTTTGCCAGGGCCATAGGTGAATTCTATATCGTGATAATTCTCATCATCTATTTCAGGTGTCGTATCAAAAACCACATTATCCAAGGTAATTTTCAAAGGGTTAAGAATGTCTGCTGCCGCATAACCACTCATATCTATAGTGGATTTATTGTATTTTGCTTTTGGTGCATTCACGTAATGAAAGTTGCGCAGCGTAATATCGTGCATGTTGGGTGGGAAATCGGTTTGATCGGTTTTGTCATAATAAGGGCTGAACACCAGCGAATCTTTCACACGGCGCATACACACATCCTGGTAAATGACATCGCTGATATCGCCTCCGCGTTTGCCATCTGACTTAATACGGATACCCACGCTATGGACACTGTCCATACCATCCAGCACCAAGCCCCAGACTTTAATGCCTTTGACACCCGCATTGGTTTCACTGCCAATAGACATGCCGTGGCCGTAATAAAAATAGTTGTGCGCATAGAGGTGATTCAGCGTTCCGGGGTTACGTTTACCTTCGCCGGATTTAATCGCCACGTTATCGTCACCGGTACTGATAAATGAATAGGCCAGGGTGACATTGGTGCTGGTGCCGGGATCCACACCATCGGTATTTTTGACGACCTCCGGGAAGAAGCAGGTGCTCGGTTTATCTAACTTGCCGGGTGTTGGAAATGTACCTTCCGCACATTTGTAGCCCGGCGTGCTGTAAGCCAAAGACGGCGTGAGCAGTTTAATGCCCCACAAGGTCATGCCATCCAGATTTGACGTTCCCACGTGAAATTTGGGTGAGTTACTCAACGTAATTTTATAAAAGGTGAAGTTTTTTCCTCCACTAATTTGAATCATGCGCGGGTTATTTTGCTCAAGTTTGGGTTTGGCTTTGCTCTGCATGGACAAATCCCACCAGGTGACTTTATTGGCAAAGGCACCGGAGGTTAATACCGAGCCACCGCGTGCATCCAAGGTGCCCTCACCCACTATTCCACTGTTTACTGTGTTCTTGGCGTTAATCCAGGATTCGCAGCGGTTTTTAAGTTTGGGTTGCACAGTACCGCAGATGCCATCCCCCAAGTCATAGTCAGCCGGAGAGCGTGATGCAAACAGGGTTACTCCCTTATCTACCCAAAGCGTGACGCCGGAGGCGATGCTGAAAGGGCCCGATAAAAAGGCATTCTTACCTGCATCTGCTGTTAGTTTTACCGCTGACCCCGCAGGACACTGATTGATAGCCGCCTGCAGGCGCGCCGAATCTGGACTGGATTTTGCCGGATCATTATCAATCGCATCGGGCAATACACCATTTGTCGCCGTAAGCATTGCTTTTAATTCAACACAAACTTTATTTGGCAGACCAGGTTCCGCCGGTAATAGAGCATCAAAGTTATTGGATGATTCTTGCGGTTTCACAGCGAAAGTAAGTTGTGTAGCGCTGATTAGCAACAGGCCAATCAACAGGCGAGAAAAAGTATTCAGCAGCATAAAAATGTCCCAGGTTGATAGTTTCTTGTTTTTGCCGAGGTGAACAGGGTACTTATTATTTATGCTGCTAGCTGCAGCTTTTTGATCTAGTCCATATGAAATGTAGGATTGAAGTATAGCAGCTAACGCAGCAACCATTGAAAACCGATATTTCATATGCAACTTTGGCAAAACATTTAGCAACGAATGGAATCTCGCGATTTTAGGTTTTGTTAAAAAATCACTCGATAGTAAAGTGAACTTGATTATTTCAAATGTTTTTATAAAGAAGCATACGATTATTCTGCACTCTATGTGGATACTCGCGAAAATCAATATTGTATGGACTTCCCCTGAAACCATTCAGAATTTTGCCCGAAGCAGTATCAGGATGTAGACTGTCATCCCATCGCATGGCATTAGTGATTTTTACATGAACAAAATTCAAGAAGTAACAAGCATAACTCCGGAAGAATTTATCAACGAAGTGTTACCCGCAGGCAAACCACTCGTGATGCGTGGATTGGTGAATGATTGGCCTATGGTTCAGGCAGCCAGAATTAGCAATGTCGCCTTCTGTGATTATTTAAAAAAATTTGATCGCGGTTATGAATTGGATACCATGACGGGCCCGGCATCAATTAATGGCCGAATTTTTTATAATCAGGATATTAGTGGCCTGAACAGTAGAATGGGTAAATCGCGTCTCTCTGCATCTCTGGATTTCATCCTTGAAAATGCAAGGGAAAACTCAGCATTACTGGCGATGCAATCCATAGTCATTCCGCATTATCTTCCAGGACTGGAGCTGGAAAATAAATTGTCTCTCCTGCCCGAAGACATAGCCCCACGAATCTGGATTGGCGGGCGCACGAATGTTGCGGCCCACTATGATATAGCAGAAAATATTGCCTGCTGTGTCGCCGGTACACGACACTTCACTTTGTTTCCGCCCGAACAAATTGCCAATTTGTATATCGGTCCTTTGGAATTAACCCCTGCGGGTGCAGCCATTAGTATGGTTGACCTGAATAATCCCGATTTTGAAACCTATCCAAAATTTAAAGAAGCATTGTCCGCTGCAGAAGAAACCCTATTGGAACCCGGTGATGCCATTCACATCCCTTATCTTTGGTGGCACAACGTGCGCTCACTGGATGATATTAATGCCTTGGTAAACTACTGGTGGGGCGAACCGGAAGAACAACGCACAGAACCAAGAAACGCCTTGTTCCATGCAATGATGGCAGTGCGTTTTTTACCACCACGATATCGTGATGCATGGAAAAAAATGTTTGAACATTATGTATTTGAAACTAACGGTAAACCCGGAGAGCATTTACCCGAAAACAGACGTGGAATACTGAGCGAAACCAAACCTGAATCTGCAATTAAACAAATGCGGCAAGCCCTTGCAAAGGCTTTAAATCGAATTTAAAAAAATTAAATTGCGCCAATCTTACTCATTTTTGATTCACAATTCTTACGAATATACTCTGCGTGTTTAGGCATGGATGCAATTCTATCCTGAATACCAGAACGAATTTTTGTCAAACGTAAACGTAAGTCATCATCTGAAATTGAATCGGCAATTGGATGATGCGCTTTTGGAAATAATCCTTGCCCTACCAACACAGAAAACCAATTGGTCTCTTTGAACAGTTCTGTAGAGCGCACCAGAATTTCGCCTCTATTTTTGAATACCTCTATCCTTTCCTCCAATGAATCTGGTATCGACATGTTCTTCACGTGTTTCCAAAAAGGGGTATCTTCTCTTTCGGTAATTTTGTAATGCGCGATTAGAAAATCTTTTACACAGTCGTATTCCATATGCATTTCATCATTAAATCGCTGAATTAATTTTTCATTTAATTCACCATGCGGAAACATAGTTAACAATTTGGAAATTGAAACCTGAACTAAATGAATACTTGTAGATTCCAACGGTTCCAGAAATCCATTTGCCAAACCCATCGACAGACAATTCTTTATCCAACACTTTTTTCTTACACCTGTCACGAACCGTAAAATTTTGGGATCCTTTTGTACAACGCCATCCAATCGCTGCAATAGTTTCGCACTAGCTTCATCCTCGCTAATAAATTGATTACTGAATACATATCCATTTCCTGTGCGGTGCTGCAAGGGGATACGCCACTGCCATCCGGCTTCGCGAGCAGTTGCACGAGTATAAGGCAACAATTCTCCAGCACTTTCACAAGGAACAGCAGCTGCACGATTTACCGGTAACCAATGACTCCAATCGTGATAACCAGCCTTGAATACTCCTTCAATTAACAGCCCTTTAAAACCTGAACAATCAATAAAAAAATCGCCATCAACTTTATTGCCATTCTCCAACTCAACAGATTCTATGTAACCAGAATCTGTATTCTGATTTATTTTTACAATCATACCTTCCTGTCGAACCACACCACGCTTTTCTGCGTAACGTCGCAAATAAGCTGCATATAAACCTGCATCAAACTGAAAAGCATAATTGATATCCGGCATTACTTTAGGCCCCACCTCATGCGAGGTTCTCATGAACTTTACTGCACGAGCGGCTTCGGTTTCTGCGTTAAATTTTGTGTAATCCAAACTTCCACCTTGTTGACGCCAACGCAGCCAGTAATGATTAAAACTGATGCCTTCCATATCCACACCATACAATCCAAATGGGTGAAAATAGCTGTGGCCTAATTTGCGCCAATCAACAAATTCAATACCCAATTTAAATGTTGCATTGGTTTCTCGCATGAATTCATTTTCATCAATACCCAAAACCTTGTTATTAAACAATGAGATCATGGGAATAGTCGCCTCACCCACCCCCACAGTACCAATTTGTTCTGACTCCACAAGGGTGATGCTATGAGTTCGACAACCTATGGTTTTTGATAAAGCTGCGGCAGCCATCCACCCGGCAGTACCACCACCCACTATGACAATTTTTTTCATGCTTTGATTATTCATACTTTATTTAGAACATTGATTGGTATGGATTGGAACCAGATTCGAAATTCATTTCCAAATGTGCAGCCATGCTCGGCATAGCCTGTGCTTCCGTCGATATATATTGCAAAATACGCTGAAATTGTTGCATATGTTCTGCTTCTGATATTTTATCGACCAGTGGATCATATGCTTGCGGTATCAACTCATGGCCTACAAAAATTGACGCCCAACTTTCCTCCTGAAATGTCTCATCCTCCCTCATTACCACATTTCCCCTGTAGGCAAACAATTGGATTTTCTCCGATAAAGAATCAGGTATCTCCATATCACGCAACTTATCCCACATAACATCGCCATGCCGTTTGTTCAATTTATAATGTGCAATTTGAAAATCGCGTAAGTTTATTGCGAATGATTGCATTTTTTGATTAAACACTGACGATTCAATCATCGACTGTTTATTTACAGGGAACAGCGTACGTAACAAGGACAAACCCAAATGCAATATATGCAACTGGGTAGCATCCAACGTATCCAGATTCACCGCTGCTGTCCCAACTGCAACACAATTACCAATCCAGTGTTTTTTTCTTTCCAGACAGATGGAAGTCTCTTCAACCGGATTTTCTATTTTTGCACGGGACATCAAATTAATCGTATTCAATACTTCATCCGATGAAGTTTCCCGTGAAGAATAACTGGCAGCAATTGCTGTACGACCAGGCAATGGATAAAAACCTATCCACCCCTGTTTAAAAGCTGCTATTTGACTGAACACAGGCGCCGGAGACAGAGGTGGCGCAGACAATCTGATTCGACGATCACAAGGAAACCATTGTTGCCAACTTTCCAAATTGGATTCTTTTTCAATTTGAGAAATCAACACTGCATCCTCACCTGATGCATCAATAAAAAAGTCACCCTCGATAATGGAGTCGTCCTCCAATATCAACGAAGAAATCCTGTCGCCATTGGATGTTATGGATTTTATCTGTTTGAGATGGTGCTTTAATCCCGATTTAACAGCAGCTTTTGCAATCACACTTAAATAAGCTAAAGAATTCAAATGGTACCCATAGGTAGCTTTGGAAAAGGATTGTGATTCATCATTAAAAACTAAAAATCTTCCCTGCTTGGCAACTTCAACACCCAGTGAAAAATCTTCCAGCGGCACATTAAATCCATGATGACGAGCTTTTATCCAGTATTGTAAAAAATCGACATATCCCATATTGACACCATGAGTGTCATATCCATGAAAAAATGAAGATGAATTCCCTGACCAGTTCACAAATCGCTGGCCCAATGCATATTGTCCTGCCGATGCTTTAAACAAAAGGTTCTCATTTATCCCCAGCACTCTGTGCAGTACTTTATGACTCGGCAAAACTGCATAAGCGTCATGAGGATTAAGCCTTGAAGGTAATTCAATCAAATTAACCTCAACAGGAATCTCCGATTTCAAAAAACTCAATTGCAACATCAATGCGCTTATCCACGCATCCGCATCACGACCGACAATCACTATTTTTTTTATTCGCTGATCCACGGGTTACTCCGGCATATAACTTTTTGATGGGCAATAATCCAATATAAAATCCGAGTGCTGCGGCATTAAAGTGAGTTTTTGCCGAATACTGGCAGATATTTCGTGCATTTTATTTTCAACTTCCTGTTGAGCTGTATTGTAGGCATAGGGCTCTGCAATTTTTTGTTCAAGTCCTTGCCCAATAAACACTGAAATCCAACTGGGGGGCGCAAAGAGCCCATACTTATAAACATCAATGTATCCCCTTTGATTAAACAATTCCATTTTCAATTTGAGGCTATCGGGTATTGACATATTTCGACAGTAACGCCACAACTCACTATCGTCACGCTGATTCAAGTGATAGTGCAAAATTAAAAAATCCCTCACCCTTTCATATTCAATATCCACCAAACGATTAAACTCTCTGGCCAATACAGGGTTTGATTTTTTACCAGGAAACAACTTCAAAAAATTAATTATTCCAACCTGAATTAAATAAATACTGGTAGATTCGAGTGGTTCCAAAAATCCACTTGCCAACCCAATTGCAACACAATTTTTTTGCCAGGAATCTTTATACCGCCCCGCTTTAAATTTCAACATCTTGGGCTCTTTTAATGCCGGAGCATCGAGATCCATCAATAACTTGCAACTCGCCTCATCATCGCTGATATATTGACTCGAATAAACATATCCATTTCCTGTTCGATGCTGCAGTGGAATTCTCCACTGCCAACCCGCTGCCATCGCTGTCGAACGTGTGTAGGGAGGAAAACTGGTTGACCGTTCAGATTGAACCGCCATAGCCCGGTCGCACACCAACCAGGGAGACCAATCTTCAAAAGTGGCCTTGATTGTCTGCCCCAATAATAAAGATCGAAAGCCTGAGCAATCGATAAAATAATCGCCCTGAATTACTTCACCAGCCTCCAACTCTATCGACTGCACATCACCAGTATCCACATCCTGATTAACTTTTACTATTTTCCCTTCAACACGATTGACCCCTTTATCTTCCGACAATTTTCTTAAATATTGCGCATACAACCCGGCATCAAAATGATATGCGTAAGAATAAGTTGAATTAATTTCAGAATGATCATTAACAGGAAATTGAAACCGATTCTGCCTGCAAGCTTGTATTGCAAACGAGTAAGCCTCTATTCCCTCAATTGATTTCAGATGCTTAACCCTATTCCACATTTGATGAAAGTCTACACCCGCTATTGTTTCACCGAACTTACCAAAGGGATGGATATAAGAATTGCCTATTTTCCCCCAGTTCACAAACTCAATGCCCAACTTGATTGTTGCATTGGTTTTTTTCATCATATCGGCTTCGTTAATACCAATATAATCATTAAAATCTTTCATTTGTGGCAATGTTGCTTCGCCAACACCCACACTCCCTATTTGATCTGACTCCACCAAAATAACTTTACATACTTTTTCTGTTGCGACACTCATCAAAGCCGCTGCGGTCATCCAACCCGCCGTACCACCACCGACAATAACAATGCTGAGCTGTTCTGACATTTTTCAATTTCCAAAAATAAAAAATGCGCTGCCATGACTGGCAGCGCATCCTTCAACACTCAATTAGTAACTAAAGCGAACACCCACGTTGTAAGTTGTTCCATTTTGGAACCAACCCGTCGGCAAGCGCAAGCCACCATCTGCTGCGTTACTGACTTGCTGCTCTGTACGAGTCTCTTCATTTAACAGATTGTTACCTGAGAAACTAACAGTCACATTGTCATTGACCTTGTACTTGATTGAGCCATCCAGTTGACCATAATCAGCATTCCAGATTGGGTAAGCAACACAACAGTCAATTGCCGTTACCATGTACTCTGAACGCCAGCTATAAGCCAACCTTGATTCCCAATCGCCTTTTTCGTACATCAGAACGAAGTTAGCTGAATGATCTGACAAACCTTCCAGCCTGTTCACCTTCACAACATCAGGCGCCTGGCCAGTGACAGTTGTACCAGAACCACCCACATTGGAAACATTGGTATTAGACACACCATCGTTATAGATACGGGTATAGTTGGTTTGAATACCCAGACCGTCAAATGGTGCAGGCAGGAAATCAAAGTAACGTTGGAAAGCCAACTCAAAGCCCTTCAACGAAGCACCATCACCATTCAACGGACCACTCACTTCTACAGTGCGAGTCACTCCATTATTGGTAATTGCACGGTTGTATCGACCATGCTGGATATACTCATCAAACGATTTATGGAACGCAGTTGCAGTAAAGGATCCAACGTCTGCAAAGTAATATTCCAAAGCCAAGTCAAACTGAGTTGCTTCGATTGGTTTCAAGAATGGGTTTTGTGCGCTACCGGTATATTTGATGTTGGCACCAGTGATAGTTCCTGAAGAATCCTTAATCCACAAGGGATCAAAATAATCATCTTCGTCCGGAGCATCCAGTCCCACACTCACAAAGTTTCTCAAGTTACCAATATCAGGTCTGGCCATTGCCTTGGAAGCAGCAAGCCTGACCAGCCACTCATCATTGAGATCAAGCTTAATATTGAAGCTCGGCAATACGTTAGTGTGTTTTGTTACTGTTGAACTCAGCTCGTTAGCAGCATTGGCAAAAGCAATGTCATCTGCTGACAGGTAACAACCCAAGCTTTGAGGAACATATGGCTCCCCTGGTGGCAACCCAACAGGTGGGGTATTTACCTCACAAGCAAGCTCATCAGGTTCGAACGCTGGAAATACGAGACCACCCTCGCTACCCACTTCAGTCCTGACATAACGGACACCTATGTTACCTGTGATTGGCATATCACCCAAAGCTAACTCATCTCCGCCAAAATTGAGCTGAACATAGAATGCTTCAGTCTCTTCTGAGATATCGACCACTTCAGCAGGCGTGTAACAAGTACCATCAACTTCCTCTCCACGACTTGTACCCAAATTGGAACAAATTGGGTACCAGTTTCCCACTCCTGTAGTAGCAGCAGACATACTCTCTGCCATTCTCTTGCGATCCTGCAAAAGATCCATATCCGCAAACACAAATTCAGACGTATTCAAATTGAAGTAATCATTTTTGAATTTTCTGTTTTCATAATAGCCTTGTGGATAACCATTGAAGCTGCCAGAAGGAGTATGACTATCAAGGTTCCAATAAGCAGCACCATTACTGGTCCAGGTATTGGCCACGTTCGCCCAGTTGTAATTAGCCCAACGAACGACTTGATCACGATCAGCAAAACGAACACCTGTCTTCACAGACTCTATCCAACCAGAATCAATATCAAATTCAAAATCTGCCTTGGCCGCAACCTCTTCACCATCACTGTCCTCTACGTGATCCATGATTGAACGAATGTAATAGTTGTTCGGGTTAGATAAACCGCCTGCTGATTGATTGACGTTCAAAGGATCTGTAAACGCCACAACAGGCCTTGCATAACTCAGATCAACATAGGCATTGGCAAAAGAGTTGAAGTTGGTTTCAATATCATAGTTTTGTACGGTTGAGTCTATGAACTGGAAATCAAAGTTGGCACGAAAATTATCGGTGGGCGACCACTTCAAGTTGAAACCCAAATCATCAGTCTTGTTGGTATTGTTGTTGGAGCGGGTTGTAGTTGCCATATCAATGCCGCGACGCGGTGGATTGGCGCAACCATTCCATGCATAGCATGGACTTACCATTGGATCACCTGACGCATTAGCAGCGAAGCCAGCAGCTTCTGTGTCGTTAGCTCCCCACCAACCTATATCAGCTGTCATCCAACCAGCTTCGAATAAACCTTTGCGATCAAATGTAAAATCTGGTGTACCCGGCAAAGGCTGAGGCGCAGAACCAGGTGTATTACCACTGCCATCTGGTGTGATGGAATAGAACACGCTTTGTCCAAATGACAAATCTGCAGGAGAAATACCAACAACATACTCTTCCCAAGCATTTTCATATTTGGAACTATTGTATTGGAGGGTTGCTACGAAGACCTCGTTAGGATCCTGCCATTGCACCGCAAATGAATAACCATTTCTTTCACGCTCATAAATATTGTCGCGAAAGTTTATGCCTGCAGGAATGTAGACATACGAATCGGCACCATTGTTGTTAGTTGAAGTGCCATCACCACCAATATCCACATCATAAATATCGGTGAAACGGTTCATACGATACAACTGGTTACCCAAAGAACGAGTAGTAACTTCCGAGTGAGCAAAGTTACCCATTACGCCCCACTCACCTACACCAGTTTCCCAACGATTACTGTATAAACCTGAAACTTCAGGTGTAAGATCTTCAGAAAGCTCACCGTAGTTGGCACTGACTGATAAATCAATCTTTTCGCCTTGCGAGTCAAAGGGCACACGTGTACGCATATTTACCGTACCGGCAATACCACCTTCAATCAACTCTGCCATTTGGTTTTTATATGTATCAACACCAGCCATCAACTCAGGGGAAACGTCACCCCAGCTCAACCCACGTGATGAGTTAGCACTAAAGGAATCACGACCATTAAATTCTGTACGAACCTGATTCAAACCACGAACAACAACCCCTGAAGGTTCAGCAGAGAAGTGAGCCGTGTCACTTGATGCCGCAAAACGGTTCACCGTAATACCCGCCACACGCTGCAAAGCTTCTGCAACTGATTTATCCGGGAAAGACCCAAGATCATCGGCAGTGATAGATTCAACCACTGTTGCCGAGTTCCTCTTGATTTCCTGAGCACTACCCAATGCTTGACGCATACCGGTAACAACTACTTCTTCCGCTTCTTCTACCTTCTCATCGTCTTGTGCGAATGCTGGTGCTGCCACCGCCATTACGCACAAAGCCAATAAGGACTTTTTAAACAGTTTATCCCGTTGATTTTTATGGAACCCCATAGCCAACTCCTAAAGTAATTATGATTAGTTTTTTAGGCAGCTCTAGACTGTGCAAGAACTTGCTATAGCCGTTCAATGGAACAAACCCCACTAACGGCCTTTTGCATCCTAGCCAGACAAGCAAGAATGTGTCAATTGCGGATCGCTATAAATAATTATTTTTATTAGAATCAAACAGTTAGAAAAACAAAAAATGCAACGAAAAGTAACAAATAGTCAGCAGCACCCTTACACCCCAGACAATTTGTTACCGCTGTCATTTTTGCAGGCTCAGGGTGAAAAGGGGTGTCTTAATACTATGGTTTCCACTCTATCAGGGCCTGTTGAAATAATATCGATTGGCGCCTTAATCAACTCAGACAGTCTTGAAATATAGGCGCGCGCATTGGCTGGCAGATCATCTAGGGATTGAGCACCGACGGTTGATTCTGACCAACCCGGCATTTCTTCATAAACAGGTCTTACATCTGCCCATCCATCAGCATCATATGGCATAGAACTGATAGATTCGCCTTTGGAGTTTTGGTAAGCAATACAAATTTTCACTGTTTCCAAACCATCGAGAACATCCAGCTTTGTCAGGCAGATACCCGTGACACTATTGATCCGGTTTGCATGACGTACCGCAACCGCATCGAACCAGCCACAACGACGCTTGCGGCCGGTCGTAGCTCCGAATTCGTGGCCTTTTTTACCCAGATACTCCCCCACTTCACAACCCAGCTCGGTAGGGAATGGACCAGATCCAACCCGTGTTGTATAGGCTTTGGTAATACCCAATACGTAATCAAGATACAAGGGGCCGAAACCAGAGCCGGTTGCAGTGCCTCCGGCAGTTGTGTTGGATGAAGTAACAAAAGGGTAAGTGCCGTGGTCAATATCAAGCAACGAGCCTTGAGCACCCTCAAACAAAATGCTTTCACCCCGTTCACGTGCGTGATGAAGCAGCTCCGTAACATCTGCCATCATCGGCAATAATTCTTCAGCCCAGGCGTGACAATCTGCCAAGACTTTGTCGAAACTAACCGCATCCACCTTGAAATAATTGGTCAGCACGAAATTATGATAAGTCAGGATTTCCTTCAGCTTCACGGCAAAGCTGTTGAGATCTTTCAAATCACCCAAACGCAATCCGCGACGGGCAACTTTATCTTCATAGGCAGGGCCAATACCGCGACCTGTAGTACCAATTTTGGCATCGCCACGAGCCAATTCACGAGCCTGATCCAGAGCAGCATGGTAGGGAAGAATCAACGGGCACGCTGGAGACAATCGCAAGCGTTTACGAACAGGTACGCCCGTTGCCTCCAACTCGCCAATCTCTTTAAGCAAAGCTTCAGGCGATAAGACCACGCCATTACCAATTAAACAGGTAACACCATCACGAAGAATGCCGGAGGGAATCAGATGCAGAACAGTTTTTTTGCCTTCTATCACCAAGGTATGCCCAGCATTGTGGCCACCCTGAAAACGAGTAACCAACGAAACCTGATCTGTTAGCAAATCAACAATCTTGCCTTTACCTTCATCACCCCATTGAGTGCCTAACACAACAACATTCTTACCCATGACTGGTTTAACTCTCTGCTAATTAAATCAAATGAATATAAGGAACGACCCGGTATTGGCCGTCTTGTAAAATCAATTGGCGATCGCAGCCCAATTCTTGCCAATCGGATTGTTGGTGAATACTGGTAATTCTTTCACCTGACTGCCGCAATTTTTGAATAGCATGCCACTGAGCCTCATCGGCATTTTCAACAACACCTATGGCGCTGACACCAACAGGTTTGAGCAGTCCCAACTTGCTGATAGCGGTAATATCAACGGCAAAACCCGTAGCGGGTCGCGCACGTCCAAACACTTCGCCAATGTGATCATAACGACCACCACTGGCAATTGGATTGCCATAACCCGGAGCAAAAGCAGCAAACACAATTCCGGTCAAATAGTGATATCCACGCAATTCGCCCAAATCAAAATACAACTCAATTTCCGGATAACGTTTTTCTATTGTGTCAGCCACTTGCGTCAATTTATCCAGTGCCAATTGAATACTGGGGATAGATGAAAAAATTTCACGCGCTTTCGACAACAAATATTTATCACCCGCAAGACCCGGTAAAGATAAAAACAACCCGGCCAGCTTTTCATCGACAATATTGGCTTTTACCCAGATGCGAATTTCGGTAATGGCTTTGCGTTGCAATAATTCAAAAAAACTGTCTTCTTGCGCTTTATTTAATCCGGCAAACTCTGCAAGAGCGCGATAAATACCTATGTGGCCGAGATCAATATGCAATCTTGGCAACCCGGCGAGCTTTAACGACTCAACCAACAAGGACACTACTTCTATGTCCGCAGCAACACCTGCTTCCCCATAGCACTCAATACCTGCCTGGATAGGGGTGCGGGTAGCCAAAGGATTTTTCGGGCGGGTATGCACTACATGACCGGCATAACAAAGACGGCTTGTGCCGGAACGGATAAAACTGTGCGCATCCATACGGGCAGTTTGCGGGGTGATGTCGGCGCGAATACCAAGCATTCTGCCTGTCATTTGATCAGTCATTTTGAAAGTGAGTAAATCTACATCACGCCCCAAACCAATCAATAAAGAATCTGTGTACTCCACCAATGGTGGAATGACCATGTCATAACCCCAGGTGCTGTACAAGTCCAGCAAACGGCGGCGCAAGTTGTCTATGGCTTTGGCTTCAGCAGGTAGAATTTCTTCGATACCTTCTGGCAACAGCCAGCGATCAGCGTATGTCATCTATGGCTCAATAATGCGGTTATCTGGCAAATACACATAAAAAAACCGAGTTTCTGGCTCGGTTGCGGCATTCTATCAGCATTGGTCAGACAACAACACTCGAATAGCAGATTTAAAAAGGTTTTTGGCAACATCCTTGTTGCCCGGGGAATTACTGTCTGCCTTTAGGATCTTTCAAATAACGGAAGAAATCACTTTGGGGGTCAACCACTAGCAAATCACTTTTGTTTTGAAAGCTGTTTCGATAAGCATTCAAACTGCGAACAAAACTATAAAACTCCGGATCTTTTGAATAGGCAGCCGCAAATATCGCTGTTGCCTTGGCATCACCCTCACCGCGAATACGCTCGGCTTGACCGTAGGCATCGGCTTCGATAACTGCTTTTTGACGATCTGCATCCGCCTTGATTTTTTCAGCCTGCGCCGTACCACTTGAACGATATTCGCGAGCTTCTTTTTCACGATCAGCGGCCATGCGATCAAAAACAGAGCGACTAACCTCTTCAGGGAAGTCAATACGCTTCACACGAATATCCTTCACTTCAACGCCCATATCGCGAATTGCCTGTTCATTGGTGGACTCCGTAATTTCCGCCATCAACTCATCGCGCTTTCCTGAAACCACATCATGCAATGTTCTGCGACCAAACTGGTTACGCAAGCCGTCAGCAACAGGTTTGGCCAAAAGATCAGCCGCGCGCATTTCATCACCACCGGTTACCTTGTAATAATCCTCTACATTTTTGACGCGCCACTTGATGTAATAACTCACCACCAAACGTTTTTTCTCGCTGGTAAAAAAGTTTTCCGGACGCACATCAGCGGTCATCAAACGCGCATCAAACTTTTTAACTTTTGCCCAGGGCTTTTTGAAATGCAACCCGGGTTCTAAATCCGTATTTACCAGGCGACCAAACTCCAACAACACAGCACGCTGGTATTCGGTCACAACAAACATAGAGCTAAACGCAAGCAGCAGGAACGCAAAAAAAGCAAATAAAAAAATGACAGATTTGTTATTCATTAGCGTAACTCCCTACGTGCAGATGCAGCAGGCGCATCGAGTGTTGTTGTGTTGTTTTGAGGTATGGAAACTCTGGTCGGTGTATTAGTGATAATTTTATCCAAAGGCAAATACATCATGTTGTTTCCGCCTTTCACATCCACCATCACTTTTGACGAATTGGTCATTACATTTTCCACAGTTTCAAGATACAAACGCTGCCTTGTTACTTCGGGTGCTCGCTTGTATTCCGCCAATAAACTTTCAAAACGACTGGATTCACCTTGTGCACGTGAAATCACAGCTGATTTATAACCTTCCGCTTCTGCCAATAATCGTTGCGCGTTACCCTTGGCTTCATTCACTACACCATTTGAATAAGATTGAGCCTGATTCACTGAGCGCTGTTCATCTTCTTTTGCACGAATAACATCGTCAAATGCAGCACGTACTTCTTCCGGTGGCCTTGATTCCTGAATATTGACACTCACCACCTGAATCCCTGATTCGTATAAATCCAGGTAAGACTGCAAACGTTTTTTCACTTCGACCGCAATAGCTTCACGCCCTTCTGACAACACCTGGTTCAACTCGGTTGAACCCACAACATGACGCGCTGCAGAGTCGGTAGCATGTTGCAAACTGATTTCAGGATCACGAACATTCAGCACAAATTTTTTCACATCACTGATGTTGTATTGAACCGCCAATGGCAATTCAACAATACTTTCATCTTTAGTCAGCATCAGGCTTTTTTGTGTGTTGGTGTATTGACGGGTTGATGTAGTGCTTATGATGAAGACCTCATCAATCAGTGGCATACGCCATTTCAATCCATCATCTTCGATGTCATAAAAAGCACCAAAACGTAACACTACGGCGCGCTCTTTGGCATCGACCTGATAGATTCCCATTCCCACCCAAATCAGTGCAAGCAGAACGATAACGACAACAAAAAACCCACCCATTCCCCCGGAGCTTCCAGAATTACCGGATTTATTTCCGCCGCCAAAGAGACCATTTATTTTTTCCTGCAATTTACGAAACGCCTCGTCGAGATCTGGTGGACCTTCGTTATTTCCTCCGCGATTTCCCCAAGGGTTTTTATCTTTTCCCGGTTCATTCCAGGCCATAGGTTTCTCCTAATCTAATGTGAATTCAGAGGATTAATCTGCCCATTGCAGATCATCAAAATTTTCAGATGCCGTTTTCAACAACCGCAACAAATCACTTTTAGGGACACGAATTTCCAATACCGTTTTACCATCATCCCGGTAAGTTTCCTGTGCGACTGCTTGTTGGCTATAAAGCAAAGCTCGCAGCTTGCCTTGTTGCGGCGTTAACAACAAGCGCCCGACAAGCATTTCTGTCCCCAGAAGCTCAATGATTGCCTCCTGCAACAGATCGCAACCCTTACCCGATTTGGCAGAAAGCCAAACCGCTACAGGTTTTCCTGACTCATCGCGATCAATTCCAGGATTGCGATTATCCAGTAAATCGAGCTTGTTATAGACCTTGAGCTGAGGCAAATCCGCTGCATCTATTTCTGCCAACACCAGCTCAACCTGCTCTATATTTCGGGTCATTTCTTCTGCGGCAGCATCGATCACATGCAACAACAATGTTGAGTTGCTCGCCTCTTCCAGGGTAGCTCTGAAAGCATCAACCAATCTATGTGGCAAATGACTGATAAACCCCACAGTATCCGCCAATACGACACCACCAATGTCAGCCAATTCAATACGGCGCATGGTTGGGTCGAGAGTGGCAAACAATTGATTCTCGGCGTATACGTTTTCGCCTGTAATTTGGTTGAATAACGTGGATTTGCCTGCGTTGGTATAACCCACCAATGACACAGTCGGAATGGCTGCTTTCTGCCGGGACTTTCTGCCCTGTTCCCGCTGGGAACGCACTTTCTCCAATTTCTGTTCAATCATGCTAATTCGATTACGCAGTAACCGGCGGTCGGTTTCCAATTGGGTTTCACCGGGGCCTCGTAAACCTATACCACCTTTTTGACGCTCAAGATGCGTCCAGCCACGAATCAAACGTGTGGATTGATGATGCAGTTGCGCCAATTCAACCTGCAGCTTTCCTTCAAAGGTTCTTGCACGCTGGGCAAAGATATCCAGAATCAATCCGGTTCTATCCAGAACCCGACACTGCAATTCTTTTTCAAGATTACGTTCCTGACTGGGTGTCAGAGTGTGATTGAAAATAACCAATCCGGCTTTGTGTTCTTCAACCAGGGATTTCAGTTCCTGGAGTTTGCCAGTACTGATCAGAAATTTAGCGGTGGGAACTACACGTGAGCCGGTCAAGAAAGCAACTGGATCACCGCCCGCAGACAACACCAACTCTTCAAACTCACGAGGGTCATCAGGCTCTTGCCCATGAGATAGATTCAGGTGAACCAGCACCGCCAGCTCACCTGATTCGGGACGATCGAAAAACAAGTAATAGCCTCTGTTTATGCCTTAATCAGCAGGTTGCTCATCTTCTTCGCCTTCCAGAATGCCCGCTTCGTTCAGTAGAGGAACGCGCACGGCACGGGAAGGAACAACGGTGGATATGGCATGTTTGTATACCATCTGACTGACAGTGTTTTTCAACAACACAACAAATTGATCAAAAGATTCAACTTGCCCTTGCAGCTTGATGCCGTTGACCAGATAAATGGATACAGGAACGCGCTCTTTACGCAATACGTTCAAGTAAGGGTCTTGTAAACTATGCCCTTTTGACATGGTTACTCTCCTCGAGATAAATAAAATATTGTTGGTTAGTATTGTTAGCTGAACAGAGTATTAATAACTCCTGACTATTATATGGCTACCGGTTGTAAAAAATTCAAGGCGTTCCGGATAATTTCTTTTTTTGCCAATGAGTTCCCTTGTTCATCCTGAGTATAGAGCCAATTCAAGGCTGATGCTTCCTGCGGCCAACCTTTTAACCAGGTTAATTGTCTTTTTGCCAACTGTCTTGTCGCAATAATCCCTCTTTCGATCATTTCTTCACGGTTCAATTTGCGATCAATATGTTCCCACACCTGACGATAACCAACAGCCCTGATCGCAGGTAAGTCCAGATGCAAATCACCTCGATTGAATAATCTTTGTACTTCATCAATCAATCCCTGATCCAGCATTTTTTTAAATCGTTGCTCAATACGCTCGTGCAACAATTGCCGATCACGTGGTGCTATAGCAATTTGTTTAAGATCAAATCGCGTTGCAAAACCGACAGATTGATTCAACGATTGCAGTTCTCGTAATTGCGTCATGGTTTTACCACTGACTAAAAAAACTTCCAGCGCACGACTTAATCGCTGTGAATGATTGGGATGAATTTCCGCCGCCATTTGCGGATCAACCTCCGCCAATTGTTGATGCACATAAGCCCATCCATGTAATTCAGCATCTTTTTCAATTTTCGCACGCACCTCTGCATCTGCCTCCGGCATTTCCGCCAAGCCATCCAACAATGCTTTGAAATACAACATAGTTCCGCCAACCAATAGCGGAATTTTTCCATGCGCATGAATATCCGCAATTTCACGCTCGGCATCTGCAACAAAATCTGCCGCCGAATACGGCTCTGATGGATCACGAATATCAATTAATCGATGCGGATATTTTTCCAATTCTTCTTTGGATGGTTTCGCCGAACCTATATCCATACCCCGATAAACCAACGCCGAATCCACACTGATTAATTCCACCGGCAAATGATCATGTAACGCCATAGCTAAATCGGTTTTACCGGAAGCGGTGGGTCCCATGAGGAAAATGACGGGAGGTTTTTTATTCATTGGCACTCTGTAATTTGATATGGGAATTTATGCAAGAACAGAAGTTCAACTTCGTTTTTGCATGGATATTATGAGTCACTCATACCGATAACACACCCATTTACACCCATTTTTATCAACCACAACCATTCACTAGCATACCATTTCAAAGGGCAGCCAGTTATCTTTAACCCGCAATTGATTTAATACTTCAAACACCCGAAACCATCGACCGCATTATTCTTTCGTAATTTTCATGATCCGAATGCCTAAAACGATCAAAACTCACTGATTGCAATCGCTCAAACATGTCAATCCCAAACTTCCAAAGACCGGATGAAATAACCAATTTATCTTTTTCGCCACCCATCGATTTATATTCAAGCAATTGATTCAATGCTGGAATATCTTCAGCAGGAATGTAAGCTTTCACCAGAATATCAAATAACACCGGTGGGACTTGTTTTTGGTCGCAAATAAACTGTGCGCAAAGCACAGCACGTAGGCCATATAAAAAATATTTTGCATTGCTAGCGGTTGTTTCATCCAAAAACTTACGTTTGGCAAGTGAGATATAATGATAAAAGGCAGCGGCGGGATTAAATTCCTGTGCAGCGAAATTTCTCAAAGCGAGATGTTTTTCAATATGAGATCGGTAAACGACAGGGGAATTTAACCATTCCTGCAATACTGCATTGCCTTTGTATAAAAGACTTAAACATTTTCCTATATCCCAACCGCCTGCATCCAGGTCACCTTGTATGGAAATATCAATTGTATCTTTTCGTTCAAAGGGTGTTATGTACCACTCTTTTTCGTGATAATAAATAAACCGAATATCATAATCACTATCGACTGATGGGAATCCCCATGCACGACTACCGCTTTCAACGGCATGGATAATTTTCACATTTCGTTCAGCCTCAATATCGGCAAGTAGTGAAAGAATAGCTGCTGTTTTTTCTTGTGAAATGACACTCATGGTAAATTTCCCTATTAAAGTCTATCAACAATTCGTTGAATATCTTTTACGGCTTGCGCATATTTATCTGCCACTTGAATAACAGTATCCAAAGATCCGTAATGTTGCTCAAGGCAATTCAACAACAAGATTTTGATTGCTGCTGTATCCGGATGTGCTGGCAACTTACTTTGCAAATACAAATGTTCCAAATGTTTTTCCTTTTCAAAAAAATAATTTTCAACTTGTTCCTGAGTCCAATCACCACGACGAATTGCTTTGAGCTGATCGCTATTGCGATCCAGCTCCAGATTCTCCTCCGCCATGATTTGTTCAACTTCATTTAACAAGCGCACAACGTGGTAGGCAAATTTAACGTCATAACCAAACTCTTCAACTAAATGTACTCGTTTTCCTTCCGGCTGCTTGGTTTTCATTTTATGCATTTGCGTGTAAGCATAACCTTTGAAAGTAGCCCAACACCCTTTATGCAAAAATAACTTCCTACGCTCCCTAATCATTTCGCCAATCGCTGTGGTGTAAAGCACACATCTACGTGGCACAAAAAGAGAATCAATAATATTGGGATTACAATCCGCCAATAAGCGAAAATATTTCACAATGGAATAAATAGTAATGTCATATTTTCGACCTTTGCCGCCAAGTGCATTTTTGTCTTCTATGTGATGCTGTTGAAATTGATTAAACGATTCAAATTCGGGATCAAATCCATGCAAGTAACCTTGTAAATGAGGAAACACTATATCACGCGGCGGAATCGCAAACCCGTACACATCCATATCAGAATGATCTTCAGAAACACCATAGGCAACAGAGCCCATAATGACTTCGTATTGAACATTGGTAGACAAAAATTTTGGTGGTGACTTGAGCAGACCTTTTTCTTCAAGTGATTGAAATATTGAAGCCATCTTCACTGCCCCCGCATAAACATCTTATCCAAATCATCCAGTGACTGAAGTAACCAGGTTGGTCTGCCATGATTGCATTGGCCGCTGCGCTCGGTGGCTTCCATGTCGCGAAGCAGCGCATTCATTTCAGGAATGGTTAATTTTCTATTCGCGCGGACTGAGCCGTGGCAGGCCATTGTCGATAAAATATCGTTGATGTGATGCTGGATGCGCTCACTGCTGCCGTGTTCGATTAAATCGGAGAGAACGTCGCGAACTAATTGTTCGACTTTGGCTCTTTGTAAAATAATCGGGATTTGGCGAATCAATAAAGTTTCGGGGCCTGCACGTTGCAATTCAAAACCCAGTGATTGAAAAATAGATTGAAAATTATCAGCGCAATCCGCTTCTTTTTCGCTGACGGCAATAGATTCAGGGACTAACAAAGGTTGTGCATGGATTCCACCTTCGTTAAATGCAGATTTCATTCGCTCATAAGTGACGCGCTCGTGAGCAGCATGCATGTCTACCATAATTAAACCTTGTGCATTTTCCGCGAGAATATAAATACCTTTTAATTGTGCGATGGCATAACCGAGTGGCGGAATATCTTCACTGGGTGATTCGGGTAAATTTTGTGGTGATTGATGCAAAGCAGAATAAACTGCCATTTGTTCACGCACGACGGATGAACTGGTTGAATATGATGGCGAATAATTGCGCTGATAAAACGAACCGGAATTCACTCGATTGGAATCAACCGAAGCATCAGAATTTAAATCGGTTTGATTCGATGTAGATGAATGCGTAAAACCGATATTCTCCTGGCCTTTAAACTCTCCCGCCGCAATACCTTCAGTTTTGGCTTGAGAATAATCAGCGGAGTGTTGCTGACGCTCGAGCGTGTCTTCAGGTCGCACATTGGCAAGCGCATGATGCAAACTCGAGTAAATAAAATCATGCACATTACGATTATCGCGAAAGCGCACTTCGTGTTTGGTCGGGTGCACATTCACATCGACTGTTGCTGCATCCAATTCCAGATACAACACAAATGCCGGATGGCGACCGTGATGCAACACATCCTGAAATGCTTGACGCACAGCATGCCCCACCAATTTGTCGCGAATCGCGCGACCATTGACATAAAAATTTTGCAGATCGGCTTGGCTGCGTGAAAATGCAGGCTGAGCTACCCATCCCCATAAGCGATAATTTCCACGTTCAATTTCAATATGAACGGCGTGTTCCATAAATGCCGGGCCACAAATTTGTGCAACACGACGCTCGCGTTCCAATTGGGTATCGCCTGCGCGCCAGGAATAAATTGCACGACCGTTGTGTCGTAAATTAAAGGCCACATCAAAACGTGAAAGCGCCAACCGTTTTACAACATCTTCCAGATGAGTGTATTCGGTTTTTTCGGTGCGTAAAAATTTTCGGCGCGCCGGTGTATTAAAAAACAAATCGCGCACTTCAACCGTAGTACCACGCGGATGCGGGGCAGGCGACACCTGGGTTTCCATATCGCGGCCTTCGGCGACCACTTGCCAACCCGAATCATTTTCTTGCGTGCTGCTGATTAATGCCAAACGTGCAACCGAACTGATACTCGCCAAAGCTTCGCCGCGAAAACCCAGGGTCGCAACTGCTTCGAGATCATCCAATTCATAAATTTTGCTGGTAGCGTGACGGCTGAGTGCCAATGGTAAATCGTCTTTATCAATACCGCTGCCATTGTCGCGCACGCGAATTAATTTAATACCACCATCTTCAACATCAATATCCAAACGGGTTGCACCGGCATCCAGAGAATTTTCCAACAACTCTTTAATGACAGATGATGGCCGCTCAACCACTTCACCAGCAGCAATTTGGTTGGCGAGTCGCGGACTGAGTAATTTAATTTTTTGCATAATCATTCATATTTTATTTAGCGTCATTCCTGCGAAGGCAGGAATCCAGTCACTTTAGCGAACCAATAGATCCCTGCCTTCGCAGGGATGACAGTCCGTAGATATATAAAACCCCAAGGATTAATCAATTCGCCGGAATTTTTAATTTTTGACCCAACTTCACAACCGAATTTTTCATATTGTTGTATTGCATAATGCGTTGTGTTTTGACGTTATAACGCAACGAAATAGATGAAAGTGTATCGCCTTTGACAACCAAATGAATTCTGTCCGATGTTTTTGTCACAGGTTTGTTTGTGGTCACAGGTGATGGAGTAGCTGATAATTGCGTGGCGGCTTCATGCAGATCAGCTGGTGGATGCTGCGCAAAATATTGCATAACACCTTTGAAAATGGAATTGGCAATTTGTTTGCGATACGCCGGTGTATTTAATTTTTTTGCTTCATCCGGATTGGAAATAAATCCGGTCTCTACCAAAATTGAAGGCACATCAGGCGCTTTCAACACCATAAACCCAGCCTGCTCTACACGACGCTTGTGCAAATGCGCCACCCCCCCCATTGAAGTCAGGACTTGATGCCCCACCTGCAAACTTGAATTTAATGTTGCCGTCATCGACAGATCAACCAAAACACCCGCCAGCACTTCGTCTTTATCATCCAGACTGATATTGCCAACACCACCAATCAAATCCGATTCATTTTCACGTTGCGCCAGAAAGCGTGCCGTTTCTGAAGTTGCACCATGACGAGAAAGTGCAAATACCGATGCGCCTTTTGCTGAGCTTTTTGTAAATGCATCCGCATGAATTGAAATAAATAAATCAGCTTTGTGGCCACGCGCAATATCGCGGCGTTTTTTCAGTGGAATAAAATAATCAGTTGAGCGAGTTAATTTTCCAACAAAACCGGGTTGTGCGTTAATCATTGCAACCAGCTCTTTGGAAATCGCAAGCGTAATATCTTTTTCACGAACTCGTCTTGGGCCTATTGCCCCAGGATCTTCTCCACCGTGACCGGGATCAATCACTATGACAATTTTTCGTTTATTTCCTGCAGGCGAAACCACAGGTTTTTTTTCGGACTGTGCGCCAGATGACGGTAATTGTGTTGGCGCTGGATTAGTCTGCGCCACTGACGGGTTTTGTTCGGAAACAGCGGTTATTTCTTCTGTCTGGAGTTTCGGATCAAGCACTTGATCGTATAAATCGATGACCAACCGATCATGCATACTGCCAATACGTTTGAGTGCAAAACTGTTAGGCCTGACAGCAGCGCGAAGATCCAATATCAACCTGAATGAATTGGCAGTCGATTGAGCGCGAACGACAGTGACAGGCGTATTGGTTAATGGCAGATCGGCAAGAGAGGCTTTCAGGTTTGCACCGGGAATATCAATCACCAATTGTGCAGGCTGATTTAACAAACTCAGGCTATGCTGAACAGGAGCGTCCAGATCCAGTACCAACCGGGTATGATCGGGCGCCCGCCACAAACGAACACCATTAATGTTGGCTGCTTCAGCAAGGCACGCCAGCTGAAAACTGAACAACACAAGAAAACCGGCAATCCAACGAAAACGGGGCATAGAACATCTCGGTAAAGGTATGGCGAAACGACCACGCACTCTACCGCAAATAGACAAGATGACTCCAGCCTCAAGCTGCGCCGGATTGACGAATTGATCGCTGTATGACGGAGATAAACAATGAAAAAAATTAACCACCGGATGAAACTTCTGAGCCTGTTATTACCCCTGGTGACCAGCTCAAGTTTTGCCATCAGTTACGGTGTTTATGATGCACGGGCATTGGCTATGGGTGGCGCAGCCACTGCAGCTGGAAGACCGGAACAAGCGGCTTTTTACAATCCATCCCTGCTGGGACTGCATAACAAAGACGAGGATGATTCTCGCGATGGACGTTTTTATATGCCGGTATTGGTCGCCCAGGTCTCCGACTCGGTAGAAACCGCTGTCGATGCCTACGACGATAACCTTGATGATGAATTGAGCAATGCGATTAATGCCTACAACCAGGGGCAAACCCAATTGGCTGCCAGTGAATTATCACAAACCGCCACAGACCTGCGGAGCGCACTTGACGATATAGCCAATGAAGACCTGAATCTGGATGGCTTTGCAGGCATGTCGATCAGCGAACCCAGTATGTTTGAAGGCGGTGCAGTTTATATCGGCGCACGCTTTCTGGCCGCAGGCAGCTCCACAGTAACCGAAGCGGATCTGGCGCAACTGGATCGTTATATTGAGGCCATGGATCTGGTTGCTGCCGGGGCTGACCCGGCTACTGTCAGCGCTGCTTATCCCGATATCTTTGACGGCACGGGTAATCTGGTTGACCTGACCACCGACCTGACTTCATCTGCTGATGTCGGGGCGTTGGCGATTGGCGAATGGGGTGTCGCGCTGGGTAAAGCTTTTGATATAGGCAACCAGAAAATCGCCATAGGCATCACCCCCAAATTAATGCGTGTGGATGCCTATCGCGACTCGGTAGACTTCACCACCGAAACTGACCCGGCATTAGAAGACAGCTTTTCAGATACCTTGACCACTCATACCAGCTTCAACATGGATCTGGGTATTTCCGCTCAGGTCTACGACAACTTCATCATCAGCCTGGCAGCCAAAGACTTGTTCGAAAAATCCTTCCGAACCCGTGGCGAACCCGACCCCGTAACCGGCGAACCCACTCAGGGACCATCAGTCAAACTGAGCCCGCGGTATCGTATGGGCGTTGCCTATGTCAACAATGCCCTGAGTGTCGGCATTGATTATGACCTTGAAAAATCCACGCCCATGGCAACAGAGATGAGTACGCAGGAACTCGGCATTGGCGCCGAATATGTTTTGTTCAACAGCCTCGCCCTGAGAGCAGGTTACAAAACAGATCAAGCTGAAGGCGGCGGGAATTATGGCTCGGTTGGCATCGGCTGGCGCCTGAGGCGTTTTGTAGTGGACCTTGCTTACACCAGTGGCGGCGATACTCAAGCCGGAGGCTTGCAATTGGGCTGGGCGTTTTAATTAGCGCTTGTGTTTTGCTATTACGCCTCATTATATTGGCGCAGATTTTTAACCTTGCCCAATAAACAGGTGTAGTAATGAACGAAAGACTCGATGATCGCCCAACAGGTATTCTAGCCAAAATTATTTTCAGTTCCCGCTGGCTGCAATTACCTTTGTATTTGGGGTTAATTGTTGCGCAGTGTGCTTATGTGTTTTTGTTTTTGAAAGAGTTGTCTCATCTGGTAACCGATGTAGGCTCCATGGGCGAGCAACAAATCATGCTGCTGGTACTAGGGCTGATTGATGTAGTGATGATTTCAAATTTGTTAGTGATGGTTATTGTCGGTGGCTACGAAACATTCGTTTCACGCCTCCGCTTGAATGGCCACCCGGATCAACCTGAATGGTTAAGCCATGTCAACGCAACTGTACTCAAAGTAAAACTGGCGATGGCAATTATCGGCATATCATCAATTCACCTTTTGAAAACTTTTATTGAGGCAGGTTACATCGGTATACCTTGCGATGAGCTTATTAAATTAAAACAATACAAAGACAAAGTGGATGCTTGCGTAAAAATCACAGCCGACGGTGTTATGTGGCAAACCATAATCCATATGTCATTTATCGTTTCAGCAATCGGCATAGCCTATACAGATTTACTGGTGCAAAG
>CBFGPN010000035.1:0-26251 GCA_965650675.1 uncultured Cellvibrio sp. | reverse complement strand
GATTACTTCCGGTTACAGATGCATTCCAGGAATTGGTTATTTTATTAGTGGAATAAGTCCAATTCACTGACCAATTATTAATTGTGGCACTGCCGTTATTGGTAATGGTAATGGCAGCAGTGAGTCCGTTGTTCCACTCGTTGGTAATTGAGTAAACACAATTGGTCGTTTGTGCAATTGTGTGTGAGCTGAATGCGATACCCAGTGCAATAAAAACAATGCTGATATGGTTATTTATGTTCATAAAATTTCCGTAATAGATCAAAGCCAATAATTACGATTTATTAATCGTCACTTATCGGACTGTAAGAGAGCCAATTTTTTTATTTGTGTTTTTCATCAAATCGTCCTGATTTTTTTATTTTATCCCCTACCGTTTTTGTCGCGAATTAATCGCAGGGTACTGCACCAATTAACTTCATTTGATAATTCAAACCGGCAAGGTCAGCATCACCGGCTTTACTCGCAAAAGCATCGTATTGAATTAAATGGTTGGGAATGAAATTACTGTCACCATCCAGTCGCCCAATATTTTTCGATTATTCCCGCCAGACATAAGGCGGTTTAACCGTCACCTCAGGTGAGGAAGTCACACCGTTCCAGTTATCATCCACCAGACCATAAAACGTATTCATGGATTTGTTAGTCGAGTAATACTCCAAATCCCCCACCAGATTGGCCGTACCGGTTGCAGACTGGCCTGAACCAAACCATCCCAGCGGATAGAAGGTTGAACGTACCTGTGCCGAATCACTCACCATAAAACTGCTGGCGCCGTGATGCGGGTTTGAGGCAACACCGATTAAGGACATGGCACCCACAGTTCCGCCCAGCACATTGCCATTCACAATGGTGGCCTGATCTTCAATACGGGAATTACCACTGACATTACCGCCAATAATCTTCGCGTAAGGGCCAACATATACACTTGACGGTGTTCCGCTGACCGCACAACCGCCACCGTTGCTATGACGCACAGTTCCGCTCGGGCAAGCCGCAATCTGGCCATTCTGGAACCCCTGTGGCCAGGCACCGCTGAGTTCGATCATGTAGGGATAACGGTAAATCGAACCATAGGGTTTGCCGTCCGACACACTTTCAGGATTGATCTGTTGGTATTGCGTCGGGGTTGCCACCACCACCAGGAAGAGTTTTTCACCGGCGGTAACACAGTGAGTGAGTTCGCCGTCAGCCCCACTCTTCAATTCACTGTAAGTGGATTGGGTCATGGCCGAATTGGTACTCACCAATCCCCAACGCCAGCCGGAATTGGCTCCGGATTGGGTGACGCCCCGGAAACTCACTTTGACACTGGTTGCACCGGATTCAGGGAAGAGCTGGATCACGTTGTAACCCCAACGTTGGGGAGCCCAGTAATAGGGTGATACAAAGCGACGGTTTTGCGCCCAGCCAGTGTCAAGTGATTCCAGTTGGGTCAAACGCAAGCGGCGTTGGGTATAACTACCGGCACTGGCATCGGTACTGCCGTAGTTCTGGCGATAGACCGCGCCCTGATCACTGCCATCCAGATTTTTATAATCCCAGGTGATGTTGTGCATAGCCCAATCACCAAAGCGATCATTCAATTGCTCGATAGACCAGTTTTGGCTCAGCATCAGTTTTTGCCAGGGATCGCGTTGTCCGGCCGGTGCCTGATACGCCCAGATGTTATTCACGGCGGCAGGACAATGTTTGTCTTTCAGGTATTCGAAGAACTGCCAGTTGCAATAACGGTTGCGCATGTTGCCGTAATACAAATGCGGCATGTTGGGCAGCATTTCCGAACAGTGCACATTGGTGTTGAAGATCTGATGCGGTGCCCAGTTAGCATGGGATTCCCAGATCCAGTTGGCACTGGTGCCACTGCCAGCGAAGGCTGCTGTTGTTGATTGCACACCGTGCATAAATTCATGGGCCAGACCCCAGGAATCGGACGCGGCTCCCGGGCCTATCCACATGCCCATATAGTTAATACCGTTGCGTGACCAGCCTCCGCCCCAGAGCGGGAATTCGTTGTCGAAATGCACAGCGGCTTTCCACTTTTGGCTGGAATTACAGTAGGGCTCCGGAAAGAACATGGGTGAGCCGAAATATTTACTCCAGATATTTTCAAGCGTGTTGGCAGCATTTTGTGCGGCAGCTGTGGTGATGTTGGTACCGTCTTTCCAGTAGATAGCAAAGTGAGCGGATTCCAGACGCAGTGGGGCCCCGTTTTCACCGCCGTCTCTGGGCGCCATCCAGGTGCCTGCGGTACAGCTGGCGGCGGTAGTTTGGCAGCTGTTGGTAGTTTGCCAGTTGGTATCGGCTTTGGGCATGACACAGGCGGTAGTGCCAGTGCTTGAACTCGAAGATGAGGAGCTTGAGCTTGACGATGAACTGGAGCGTGAGGAACTCGACAGGCTTGATGAGTGGGAACTTGAGCTCAGGGAACTGGAACTTGATGAGCTGGAGATCGAACTTGAACTATTTGAACTGCTAAAGCTTGAGCTGAAAGAACTGCTTAAGCTGGATGAATGTGAACTCGAACTTGATCTCGATGAACTCATACTGGAAGAGCTTTGCGAACTGCTGCGTGAGCTGGAAATGCTTGAGCTAATGGAGCTGGATTTGGAAGATGAAATCACAGTTGCACTGTGAGAGCTGGATTGCACCATGACTATTTGGGAAGAACTTGAAAACGATGATGAAGTAGCGACAGGTGAAATGCTTGATTGGCTGCTTGAACTGCTCGATTCAGAACTTTTAACTGAACTTGATGACTGCATTGATGATTCGACATTTTTACTGCTGGAAACAGTTGAAATGGAACCTGGAAAACTTGTCGATAAGGATGAACTTGATGAGCCGTCATCCGTTGTGTCAGCTCCACAAGCGCTCAGAAATAAAAACGCAGAAGCGCATAACCAGAGTTTTACCGGTGCAATTGCAGACATAATATTTTGACCTAAAAATTAATTTCTTATGGTCATTATGCGCAGAAGGGATTTTTTTAACTCAAATTGAAGTCACAAGGTCAGGGGAACTGGTTGTCATTTTTCGCAATCAATCGGGATTAATCAGGGAATTCGAGCAGGTATGTATTTTCCATTCGCCCGCAACCCAAGTTGATGTTACCTGGAAATCGTCAGTGAAATGTACCAGGTCTGCTCTGTAACCGGATTGGATTTTTCCCAGTTGATTTTCAAGCTTGAGACATCGGGCAGGATAGAGTGAAGCCATGCGCAAGCTTTCAGCAAGGCCAATTTGCAAAACTTCGTGGGCGTATTTCACTGCATCAATCAAACCAATTGCGCTGCCTGCGAGTTTGTCGCTTTGATTCACCAGTTTGGGTAATGTCTCGCCGCTGATTTCAGAAATGGTTTCGTCATAAAGTGTAAAGGATTTATCTCCACCGACTGTCGCCATGGCATCGCTGACTAAAAACACTTTATCTTTTTTCAATTGGTAGGTGAGACGAGCTGCAGCGGGATGCACGTGATGACCATCCAGAATAATGCTGCACCAGGTTTGTGAATTTTCCAGCGCAGCACCCACAACACCAGGTTCGCGTGCGGTCATTTGACTCATCGCATTGTACAAATGTGTAAAGCCTGCGAGTCCTTCATCAATTGCGGTTTGGATTTGTTCATAAGAGGCATCTGTGTGACCGGCAAAAACCAATATGCCCTGTTGAGTCAGGTCGCGAATCAGATTGGCTTGTAAAATTTCCGGTGCAAGTGTAATAAGTATTGTTAATTGCTGTGCTGCAAGATTTTTCAACCAATCAAAATCAGCTGCTTCCATCTTGCGAATAAATTTTTCGGCGTGAGCACCGCGTTTGGTTTTGGCAAAAAAAGGTCCTTCGATATGTAAGCCCAATACACCTTTAAATCCCGCATTTATTGCCGTCAAAACTGAATTGGCGGCCTGTTGATGTGTGCTTGCGTTCTCGCTGATAAGCGTGGGTAAGAGTGACGTTGTGCCTTTGCTTCTGTGAGCGTCCAGCATGGTTTTTATCGTCGATAAGCTGTGTTCATGCGTAAAAAATTTGCCGCCACCACCATTCACTTGCAGATCAATAAAGCCCGGTGCCAGTAAACCATCATGCAATGGAATTTGTTGAATGTTGTCCGATAAGTTTGGTGTCGGAACTATGGACTCAATGGTGTCACCATTAATTATCACAGCGTGATTATCGAGAAAAGCTTCGCCGGTAAAAATGCGTGCACCAACCAAAGCGAATTGATTGAAAGGAAATTTTTTTGTTTTTGTATTCACAATATCCAGGTCATCGAGCTTGATCTTTTCCGGGAGTTGGTTGTTAAAAATTTTTATCGCAGAAGACAATTTGGGATGTTGTGAAAGAGATTCTATTGATGCATCAGGATCAAATCGCCTCAATAAATCAATTAATTCGCCAAGTGTTTGGAGATTATCGAATTCTTCATCCGTTAATGATTCGTCCATAATGTAATCATCAAATAATTCCAGTTTCAGCCAGAGGTTTGATAATTCCGATGAATGTTTTAGCTTGGTCTGTTCCATTTTACGACTGACTTGCGCCAGATTTTTTTTGCATTTAATACAAACAGCCTGATAGTTTTCCAAATCCTTGAGTGGGTATGCCGCTTTCGTGTTGCAGAAAGGGCATTCCACTGTTAGGGGATCAAAATATTGCCCTGACATCAGGCACGTAAACCGCGCTCACGCAGAGTAGTGAGCGCGTGAATAACACCGCGCAACTCTGCAAGACCTTTCATGCGGCCCGTATAGGAATAACCGGGGTTCATACCAGTTTTGCCCAAATCATCGCCCATTAAATGACCGTGATCAGGACGCATGGAAATCGCCGGCAAATTCACACCGGCTTTTTTGCGACGTTGTTCTTCATCAAGCAATGCATCAATCAAGCCGACCATGTCATTGTCACCATCCAAATGATCGGATTCAAAAAATGATCCGTCATCTTCACGTTTGATATTGCGTAAATGCACAAAATAAATTCGTTCACCGAATTCGCGGGCCATAGCAACCAGGTCATTATCACAACGTGCTCCGTAAGAACCGGCACAAAGTGTTAAACCATTGGCAGGGCTTGGTGCTGCGTTCAATAAAGCGCGGGCATCGTCGGCTGTGGATACAACACGCGGTAATCCGAATAATGAAAACGGCGGATCATCTGGATGTATCGCCATGCGTACACCAACTTCTTCGGCAACTGGCACCACTTCGCGCAAAAATGCAAATAAATTTGCACGCATTCCGGCGTCACCCATTTTGATAAATTGATCGATTGCCGCACGAATGCCGTCGCGATCGTAAGAGCCTTCGCCGCCGGGTAATCCGGCAATAATGTTTTTTTCGAGCAATTGTTTTTCTTCATCGCTCATTGCATCCAGGCGCGCTTTGGCTTTGGCGAGCACTTCCGGTTTGTAATCTTTTTCGGCGTTGGGGCGTTGCAACATGTACACGTCGTAAGCGGCAAAATCGCTCATTTCAAAACGCAACGCCTGAGCATTGTTGGGCAAGGTGTAAGTTAAATTGGTGCGGGTCCAATCCACAACCGGCATAAAGTTGTAGCAAACATCATAAACACCTGCGGCGGCAACATTGCGAATGGATTGTTTGTAATTGTCGATCAATTGTTGGTAATTACCGGTGCGGGTTTTAATGTCGTTATGCAGCGGAATGCTTTCAATCACCGCCCATTCCAGTCCATGGTCTTCAATCATTTTTTTGCGTTCAAGAATGTCTGTCATGGGCCAGACTTCACCGGTTTTAATATGGTGTAAGGAAGTCACAATACCTGTGGCTCCTGCTTGTTTTATGTGTTGCAGACTAATAGGGTCTTTGGGGCCAAACCATCGCCAGGTTTCTTTCATGGGATATGACTCTTGGAAATTGGATAAGCAGATTCTTTTGGATCGAAGAGTTTCGATCTGAAGGGAAGTATACAAGTGAAGAAGACGCACTTTCTAGCAAATGCGTCTTCAGTGGTTCAGGTATTAAGCCATGGAGGCTAATCTGAACTCGTCAGATTGTTGGATTTTGCGAAGTTGTTGCATGTAGCCACGAAAATACAGGTGTTCTTCGTAAGCGGCTGTGGCCAGTGGTTGGCGTGGAGGAGTAATCCCTTTTATGGCGTCAGATTGTCCTTTGAAAAATGCGGCGGAAGTTGGCAAAGGCTGTGACATGTTCATACCCGAGGTTGATTAAACATGTTGACGGAGTGTAAAGATGCGTTTTTGTTAGCGCAAACAATCAATTCAATAATTGTTAACTGGTTCGAAGTTTAAAATGATGTAGTCAATAGATTCGGTGAATGGGGCGACATCTTGATTGTAAATGAATGAATCAGACTGAATTCTATGGAATATCCATCAGCTAAAACGTTGATCTGATACATCAGCTCTGAAAAATAGACAGTCGGGATTGTATATCTCATAAACCAGTGTCTCTTTTGTAGCTTTTATGGTATAAAGCCGCCCTCTTTTTCGGGCTGTTGATCGATCAGCAATCAAAAAAAGAGATAAACCCTTAACTTAACGTCACACATACATCGACACGCGAAACCTGGGTGCCTAATGTTTGTTTTGCAAACATGCTGGTTGGTCAGCGGGGTGTATGGAGGCCTAACCCACTAAATCAGGAATGTAAAAAATGCCACAAGTTAGCATGCGCGATATGCTGTCTGCCGGTGTCCATTTTGGTCACCAAACCCGTTACTGGAACCCGAAGATGGGTAAATATATCTTCGGCGCCCGCAACAAAATCCATATTATCAATCTTGAGCACACTGTCCCCGCGTTCAACCAGGCTTTGGCTGTGGTTCAACAAATGGCTTCTCAAAAGAAAAAAATTCTGTTTGTGGGTACCAAGCGTGCTGCACAAAAAACTATCGAAGAGCAAGCACTGCGTGCTGGCCAACCTTTCGTAAGCAGCCGCTGGTTGGGTGGTATGTTGACTAACTACAAAACTATTCGTGCATCTATTCGCCGTTTGAGTGATCTGGTTGGTCAGAGTCAGGATGGTACTTTTGCCAAATTGACCAAGAAAGAAGCGCTGATGCGTACTCGTGATATGGAAAAACTCGAGCGTTCAATTGGTGGTATCAAGAACATGGGTGGTTTGCCGGATGCCATGTTTGTTATCGATGTTGATAACGAGCGTATCGCGATTCAGGAAGCCAACAAGTTAGGTATTCCTGTCATCGGAATTGTGGATACTAATAGTAATCCGGAAGGCGTTGACTACGTGATTCCTGGTAATGATGACGCCATACGTGCAATCAAACTTTATGTAACAGCGATTGCTGATGCATGTCTGGAAGGTGCCAAGTCAGCGTCACCTGTACCTAACAAAGATGAATACGTTGCTGCCGAGAGTGAAACGGCTGCTGAATAACCCCGGGTTCATCAGATCATCAAGGGGGCCGTTGCCCCCTTTTTAACTCTACTGATTGAGGAAAAAACCATGTCAGCTGTATTAGTGAAAGAACTGCGCGAACGTACTGGTTTGGGCATGATGGAATGTAAAAAAGCATTGGCCGATGCTGGCGGCGATGTTGAATTGGCGATTGAAAATCTGCGTAAACTCTCAGGTTTGAAAGCTGCGAAAAAAGAAGGCCGTACTGCTGCTGATGGCGTAGTTGCTGTGAAAGTGGCACCGGATAACAGTTATGCAGTTGCAATTGAAGTTAACTCTGAAACAGATTTCGTTGCTCGTGATGCTGGCTTTCTGGCGTTTGTTAACACCGTTCTTGAAAAGGCATTTGCTACCAAACAAACCGATGTTGCTGCGTTGATGGCTGGTGAATTGGAGTCTGCTCGCGAAGCTTTGGTACAAAAAATTGGCGAAAAAATCAGTGTGCGTCGAATTAGTTTGGTTCAGGGCGGTGTAGTTAGTGGTTACTTGCACTTGAACAATCGCATTGCGGTATTGGTGCAATTGGAAGGTGGTAACGATGAAACAGCTAAAGATATAGCTATGCACGTCGCTGCGGTAAACCCAACAGTTGTCAGCGCTGATCAAATGCCTGCGCAATTGGTCGAGAAAGAAAAAGAAATCATTCGTGCTCAACCTGACATGGCTGGCAAGCCTGCTGAAATTGTTGAGAAGATGATTGTAGGTCGTATCAACAAATTCCTGAAAGAGGCCAGCCTTGTTGATCAGCCTTTTGTTAAAAATCAGGAGCAAACTGTTGCTCAATTTGCAAAAGCAGCTGGTGCAACCGTGAAGAGCTTTGTGCGTTTGGAAGTAGGCGAAGGTATTGAGAAAGCAGTGGTAGATTTCGCTGCTGAAGTTGCCGCTCAGGTTGCTGCTTCCAACAAATAATTTGTCGGGATAACCTGGTTAATAAAAAACCCGTGAAGTGAAATCTTCACGGGTTTTTTATTGTTGCGATTTGCATCCTGTCCTTAAAAAGGCCTCGGGCGTCGGAATTTTCGAACTGCCATTCAGCAACCTTTTTCTGATACACTGCCGCGATTTTTTGAGTTCGCCATCATCAATTGTGGAGTAAATTATGTCGAGTCCCCGAGATAAAAAATACAAACGTATCCTGTTGAAGTTGAGTGGTGAGGAATTGATGGGGACTGAAGGGTTTGGTATAGACCCCAAAGTGTTGGACAAAATGGCGTTGGAAATTGGCCAGTTAGTTGGAATAGGGGTGCAAGTGGGCCTGGTAATTGGCGGTGGTAATCTCTTTCGGGGTTCGCAACTTAGTGCTGCCGGGCTTGATCGGGTAACAGGTGACCATATGGGAATGCTGGCGACAGTGATGAATGCATTGGCCATGCGCGATGCGCTTGAGCGCTCCAATATCTCTTCCCGGGTGATGTCGGCTATTCCCATGAGTGGCATCGTTGAACATTATGATCGTCGTCGTGCAATTCGTTTTTTGAATTCGGGAGAAGTGGTGATATTTGCTGCAGGAACCGGAAATCCTTTTTTTACGACAGATTCTGCGGCTTGTTTGCGCGGTATTGAGGTTGAAGCCGATATAGTATTAAAAGCGACCAAAGTGGATGGTGTTTATTCCGCCGATCCCAAAAAAGATCCTCATGCAACCAAATATGATCGTTTGTCTTATGACGAAGTGCTGGATAAAAAATTAGGTGTAATGGATTTGACCGCTATTTGTTTGTGTCGTGAACACGACATGCCGGTACGTGTTTTCAGAATGAATAAAACAGGTGCGTTGCTCAATATTGTTGTGGGCAGCAACGAAGGTACTTTGATCGAAGAGGATAAAAAATGATTAATGATATTAAAAAAGATGCAGAATCCCGCATGAAAAAAGCAATTGAGGCTTTGGGTCATAATTTTAATAAAATTCGCACTGGTCGTGCGCATCCGAGTTTGTTGGATGGAATCAAAGTTAATTACTATGGTACTGAAACGCCATTGAGTCAGGTTGCCAATATTAATATTGAGGATGCACGCACTTTGTCAGTCAGCCCATGGGAAAGAAATCTGGTGACTGAAATTGAAAAGGCGATTATGAAATCCGATTTGGGTTTAAATCCATCAACCAACAATGGTTTGATTCGTATTCCTCTGCCCATGTTAACTGAAGAAACCCGCAAGAACTTTATCAAACAAGCCAAAGCCGAAGCCGAGCATTCTCGTGTGGCAGTACGCAATGTGCGTCGTGATGTGTTGGCAGAAGTTAAGGCCTTGCTGAAAGATAAAAAAATTGGTGAAGATGATGATCGTCGTGCACAAGACGATATTCAAAAAATTACCGACAAATATATTGCTGAAGTGGATAAAGCTCTGGCTGCAAAAGAAACGGATCTAATGGCGGTTTAAGTGTGAGTGAGCAATCTCTTCGCCATGTGGCGATTATTATGGATGGCAACAATCGTTGGGCGAAGCAACGCGGAATGCCCGGAGTTTCCGGGCATAAAGTCGGTGTTGAACGTATTCGTGATGTGATGTCAGCTTGTCAGGAATTGAATATTCAGGTTCTGACAGTTTTTGCTTTCAGCAGTGAAAATTGGCGCAGACCGCCAGTAGAAGTGGAAGCGTTGATGTCATTGTTTTTGTTGTATTTAAAAAACGAAGCTAAAGCACTAAAGAAAAAAAATGTGGCCTTGCGCGTAATTGGTAATCGCGAGCGTTTTAGCCCGGCAATTCAAAAGGCGATTGCCGATGCGGAAGTGCTGACTGCAGGCGGCTCAACAACATTGGTTATTGCAGCTGATTACGGTGGTCGCTGGGATATAGTGCAAGCGGCAAAAAAACTGGCTGAAAAAGTGGTTGCCGGTGATTTGACTACAGAGCACATTACAGAAGATTTATTGGATCAACATATTTCCACTTATGATTTACCACCGCTGGATTTATTAATTCGTACCGGTGGCGAAATTCGTATCTCCAATTTTTTACTTTGGCAAGCGGCTTATGCCGAGCTTTATTTTAGCGAAAAGCTCTGGCCTGATTTTGATGGTGAAGAATTAAAAAAAGCGGCTGAAAGTTTTCATCAACGCCAGCGCCGTTATGGTATGACTGGTGATCAAATCGAGGCAGGTGAGCATGCTTAAACAGCGTGTGATTACAGCGTTAATTATCACGACGATTTTTTTGTCTGCGTTATTTATTTTGCCGTCTGGCTACTTTGCATTTTTTATGGCTGCAGTGGTATTGATTGGCGCATGGGAATGGGCCAGTTTATCGAATATTGTGCAACCACTTTTACGTATAGCTTATGTGTTGTTGGTTGCGGTAGGGTTGTCAGGGATTTCTTATTGGATTGACTTTACCGGTGAAGCAACGCCGCAATTGAATCTGCAATCCGTTCAGCAATTATTGATTATTGGTTGCAGCTTTTGGGCTGTGGCTTTGCTTTTGGTTCAGGGGTATCCCTCCAGTGCTATTTTGTGGGGACATAAATTTCTGCGTTTGTTGATGGGCTTGTTTGTGCTGGTACCCACTTGGGTTGCACTGGTTTATGTCCGTCAACAGGCAGAGGGACATTGGCTGATTATTCTGCTGTTTTTGGTGGTGGCGGTTGCTGATACCGGCGGTTATTTTGTTGGGCGTCGTTTTGGCAAGCACAAATTGGCTATCGCGGTTAGCCCTGGAAAAACCTGGGAAGGTTTTGTTGGTGGTTTGATTGCCAACTTGTTATTGGCATTTATGCTGGCTTACTTCTTTGGCCTCGCTCCGGCTTTAATTCTGGCGGTGATTGTGCCTACCAGCCTGGTCTCAGTATTGGGTGATTTATTGGAGTCCATGGTTAAGCGTCATGCGGGTGTGAAGGATAGTGGCACTATTCTTCCAGGGCATGGTGGCATTCTTGATCGGGTTGATGGCGTCACAGCTGCAGCTCCGGTATTTGCGCTGGCATTGATGGCCAGTGGTTTGTTCGGTGCTGCAGGTTAAATATGCCACATCTTCAGCAGATTACAGTCTTGGGGGCAACGGGCTCCATAGGTGTTAGTACTTTGGATGTGCTGTCACGCCATCAGGACAAGTATCAGGTATTTGCACTGACAGCGGATAAACGCTGGCAGCTTCTGGCTGTGCAATGTTTACAGCACCGCCCCCGTTATGCGGTGTTGGTGGATTCAGCACATGCAGTCGAATTGCAAACCGAATTAAAAAAACACCAATGCCCGACAGAAGTATTAACCGGTGCTGATGCTTTGGCACAGGTAGCATCTGCTTCAGAAGTGGATTTGGTGATGGCGGCGATTGTAGGGGCGGCTGGTTTGTTACCCACTATGGCAGCTGTCAAATCCGGTAAAAAAGTGTTGCTCGCTAATAAAGAATCTTTGGTGATGGCGGGTAATTTGTTTACTCAGGCCGTGATCGAGCACAAGGCAACCTTATTGCCGATTGATAGTGAACACAATGCAATATTCCAGTGTTTACCCAACCATCGAACAGCCGGGTTATTGTCAAACCCTGGTAGTTGTGGCGTGCGAAAAATTTTGTTGACCGCATCGGGCGGCCCTTTTCGCAATACACCTATATCTGAATTGAAGAATGTCACGCCGGAACAAGCCTGTGCTCATCCCAATTGGAGTATGGGCAGGAAAATTTCTGTCGATTCGGCGACCATGTTGAATAAAGGGTTGGAGCTAATTGAAGCCTGCTGGTTATTCAATGCCAAACCTGAGCAAATCCAGGTGGTGATTCATCCACAAAGTGTCATTCATTCCATGGTGGAATATGTGGATGGTTCGGTGTTGGCGCAATTGGGTAATCCGGATATGCGTACTCCTATAGCCCATGCTTTGGCATGGCCTGAACGAATGGAATCCGGTGTTGCCAGCCTGGATTTGATTGCGACTGCACGTCTGGATTTTTCGGCACCGGATTACCAGCGCTTCCCCTGCCTGGCATTGGCTGAAGCCGCCGCTAAAACAGCGGGTACAGCACCTGCGATTCTGAATGCAGCTAACGAAGTTGCTGTGGATGCGTTTCTGGGGCGAAAAATAGGTTTCACCCGAATCCCGCAGATTATTTCAGATGTTATGCAAAAAATGGTTGTGACTGAACCCTCTGATCTGGCTCATGTCCAAGCCGCCGATGCCCAGGCTCGCAGCCTGGCCCGGCAATTAATCCAAACAGGAGGCTAGGGTGTATTGGGTCGAAACAATTTTATTCTTTCTGGTTGCACTGATTATTTTGGTGGCGGTGCACGAGTTTGGCCATTTCTACGTCGCCAGACGATGTGGTGTAAAAGTCCTGCGCTTCTCAATCGGATTTGGAAAAATACTTTGGTCCATCAGGGACAAATCGGGCACTGAATACAGTCTTTCTGCCTTGCCTTTGGGCGGATACGTCAAAATGCTGGATGAGCGCGAGGGTGATGTTCCAGAATCTGAACGGCATCTGGCTTTCAATAATCAATCTGTCTGGAAGCGTATTGCCATAGTTGCCGCCGGTCCTATAGCCAATTTTCTGCTGGCGATAGTGCTCCTGTGGGGGCTTCTTCTGGGTGGGGAAAGGAACCTGATTCCAAAGGTTGGCAAAGTATTGCCTGATTCAGTTGCCAGTCATATGGGCATAGAAGCCGGTCAGGAAATATTGGCTGTAGATGGCATACCAACACCTACATGGGGCGATCTGAACAGGGCGTTGGCCAGACGTCTGGGTGAAACGGGTGTAATAGAAGTCAGTGTTGTCTACGCAGATTCCAGTTATGAGTATCGTTTGCAGGGGCAATTACAAGATTGGTTAAAAGACAGCGCTGATCCTGATCCGGTGGAAGGCTTTGGAATTGAGCTCTATTTTCCTATTGCGCCTCTAGTGGGTGAGGTTATAAAAGATTCACCCGCTGAAAGAGCCGGGTTCCAGTCGGGTGATCGAATTGTGAAAGTGGGTGATCAACCGATAAATGACTTTACCGAGTGGGTCAAATTGGTACAGCGCCATCCACAGAAAACTTTGGATGTATGGATTGATCGCGCAGGACAAGAGCTGCAGTTGCAGGTGACGCCGCAATTGGATCGATCCTCAGGTAAATCCCTGGGTAAAGTGGGTATGGCGCCTTTATCACAACCAATTGATGAAAGTTTGGTGAGGCTACAGAATTATTCTGTCATTACCGCATTTGTGAAAGCAGTCGATAAAACCTGGGAGACATCGGGTTTTATCCTTTTGTCAATCAAGAAGCTGATTGTTGGAGAAATTTCCACTAAGAACTTGAGCGGGCCAGTAACCATTGCTAAGGTGGCGGGCTCTTCGGCAAAGACCGGCCTGGAGAGTTTTGTTTATTTTCTGGTGATTATCAGTATATCGCTCGCTATTTTTAATCTTTTACCCATCCCTGTTTTGGATGGAGGACACTTATTTTATTACCTGTTTGAAGTAATTCAGGGAAAACCAGTGTCCGAAAGGATTCAAAGCTGGGGTAACCAAATCGGTTTTACGTTGATTATCTGCTTGAGCCTTTTTGCTTTGTATAACGATTTCACCAGGCTTTAGTTTAGACAGCGGTTTTGCTGGAAGCCTGTAACTTTCCGTTTAATAGAAAATATAAATATGATGCAAGTGTTGATTCGAAGTTTTTGTGGTGTGATGTTGTTGTGCTTATCCATTTCAGTTTATGCGCAGACATTTCGTGTCAGTGATATTCGTGTTGAAGGTCTTCAGCGCGTTTCTGCGGGTACAGTCTTCAGTGCTTTACCTATTCGTGTTGGTGATACGGTCACTCAGGAAGATATTCAAAACGCAACTCGCGAATTGTTCAAAGTCGGATTCTTTGCTGATGTTGCCATCAAACGTGATGGTGATGTGTTGGTTTTGGTAATCAAAGAACGACCCGCGATTAACAAAATTGTTTTAAAAGGAAATAAAGCCATTAAAACGGAAAACCTGATGGACAGTTTGAAAGAAAATAATTTATCTGAAGGTCAAATTTTCAAACGTGCCACCCTGGAAGGTATTTCCCAATCGTTGCAAAGGGAGTATGTGAATCAGGGGCGTTATGGCGCCAGTGTTAAAGTAAAAATAAAAGACTTACCGCGCAACCAGGTTCGTGTGACAGTGAATATCACTGAAGGCAGTCCATCCCGTATTAAACAAATCAATATCGTGGGTAACAAGGTTTTCAAAGATTTGGAGCTTCTGGAATTATTTGAACTCAAAAGCTCCGGCTTCTGGTCATTGATTTCCGGCAATGACAAATACAACAAAGAAAAAATGAAGGGAGATCTTGAAACACTCGAATCTTTTTATCTTGATCGTGGTTATTTGAATTTCAAGGTTGACTCCTCACAGGTGTCATTGAGTCCCGACAAATCGAAAATTTTTATTACAGTTAACGTCACAGAGGGTGATGTCTATAAAGTCAGTGATGTTGAATTGGCGGGCGATCCTATTCTGGATGAAAAAATAATTCAAAGTTTGTTACTGGTCAGAAAAGATCAAACTTTCTCCCAAATTTTAATGACGACTTCGGAAGAAACTGTCACCAAGGTATTGGGTAATCAGGGTTATACCTTTGCCAAAGTTGAAGGCATTACAGAAAAAGACGAAGACAATAAGACCGTAAAAGTGACTTTTATGATTGAGCCTGGCAAGCGGGCTTATGTTAATCGTATTAATTTCCGCGGTAACCTGAAAACCCTGGATGAAGTTCTGCGTCGCGAAATGAGGCAAATGGAAGGCGGCTCTGCCAATTCTGCACAGATTGAGATTTCCAAAGTCAGGTTGGAGCGTTTGGGTTACTTCAAGGAAGTAAAAGTTGAAAATAAAGAAGTTCCCGGTACGTCAGATCAGGTGGATGTTGAGTACACAGTAGAAGAACAGCCTTCGGGTAGCATGGGTCTGCAAATCGGTTATGGGCAAGTTTATGGCTTGATGTTTTCGGCGAATATCCAACAGTCCAACTGGTTTGGAACCGGGAAACAGGTTGGGTTTAATTTCAGTCAAAACAAATACCAGACGGCTTACAGCTTTAATTACAACGACCCTTATTTCACAGCGGATGGTGTCAGCCGAGGCATGAGCCTCTATTACACGCAAAGTGATTACGGCAAATACAACATTACGCCGTTCAGCACCAATACCTACGGTGCAAAAATGAATTTCGGTTATCCGGTTTCTGATATTGAGCGTATCGGTTTCGAAATTGGTGTCAGGAATCTTGAAATCGAAGCAACCCGTTATTCATCGCAGGAAATTATTCGCACACCTACTTGGGTTGAAGGCGTGGGGTATCTGGATCTGGATGATATTGAATCGCTTCAGGAAAGGTACCTCAGCGGGCTGGATTTTCCGGAAGGCACAATAACAACAACTCCCTTTACTGAATCCATGCTGGGCGAGGAAGGTTTTCTGGATCGTCACGGCGATGTATTTAATGATATTCAGGCTGGTGTGAGTTGGATGAGATCGACATTGAATCGCGGAATACTGCCTAATCGTGGTTCATCGCAAATGCTTTCTGCAGAGGTCTCTTTACCGGGAGGAGATTTGACTTATTACAAAGCCAACTTCTCTGCACAACAATTTTTTCCGATATGGGGAGATTTCACTTTAAAGCTGAGGGCAGAGGTTGGTTATGCTGCTGCTTATGGTGACCTGGATGAGCTTCCATTCTTTGAACATTATTATGCGGGTGGTTTGGGTTCGGTGCGTGGTTACGAAAGAAACACCTTGGGGCCCTTGGGTACACCGGTAGCCACAGCCAAAAATATCAGGGACAGTTTCGGCTTACCCCTGGCTTGGGATGATATCAACGGTGATGGTATTGCCCAGGACAATGAACAATTTGGTACTGCCTATGTGCTGTGTGCCAGTCAGTATCAACAAAATCTGGAATGTGATCAGAACAAGTTAGTTTACGATTACGGCAGCATTTATCTGGGGCGTAACAGGGGTGCTTTTGGTGGCAACATTCTTCTTGAAGGCGGAGCTGAAATACTTTTCCCGCTGCCATTTATAAAAGATCAGCGCTCTGTCCAAACAACCCTGTTTTTTGATGCCGGGAATGTGTTTGATACTGACTGCGGTGAAAAACAATTGAATTGTTATGACGTAAGTATGGATAATATGCGCGCTTCTGTTGGCTTGGGGTTGACCTGGATTTCCGGATTCGGTCCCATGACATTCAGCATTGCCAAACCGATCAATGATTCAGAGTACGACCAAACAGAAAACTTTCAGTTTACTATGGGTCAAACCTTCTAGTTTTGATAATTCGTTTTTACTTGTGAGGAAACTATTGTGTTAATTATAAAAAAAATGTCGCTGGCTATACTTTTGGTGTTGGCGCCTGTTATCTGTTTGGCTCAGGGAAAGATTATCGCTATGGATCCTGAAGCAGCTATCTTCTCAACTACTTTTGCAAAAACCAAAATTGAGCAATTTAACAAGAATGCGGAATACGCTGCGGTTAAGGCCAATGCCGAACTCAAGTACGCCGAACTTAAAAATCTTGATGCTCTGGCAAAAAAAGATGGTATGACCTGGAGCAAAGAACAAAAAGCAGAAAATGAAAAGAAATACCAAACCCTGGTTCAGGACTTCCAGACACAAAAGAAAAAAATGGAACAGGCAGAAATGAATCTGCGTCAGGAAATTGTGAAGGAGCTTAGCCCAAAACTTGAAGCAGCTATGAAACAAATTATTGCTGCAGAAGGTGTGTCAATGGTAGTAAGCCCTCGTGCTCTGGTTCATTTGGATCCCAAAAGTGATTACACGCCCAAATTAATTGAAGCCTTGAACAAGGCAAAATGATGCAGTGATTGCATCTAGATTCATGCGCTTCTTTACCTTAAAAGAAATTGCTCGGCATCTGAATGCCGAGCTGCATGGAGATGAAAATCATCAAGTGAATGGAATCGCCAGCTTGCAGACAGCAACACGCAACCATCTAAGTTTTATCGCGAATCCGGTTTACAAAAAATATCTATTATCAACCTCTGCAGGTGCGGTGTTAATTAATTCTGCGTTGATCAATGAGTATTCAGGAAACAAAATACTTGTCGCCAAACCTTATTTGGCGTACGCCAGATTAAGTGCGCTTTTCAAAACTACACCTGTGCAAACTTCAGGTATTCATGCCACAGCTGTGATAGGCGAGTCTGTTGTTATAGGCAAGAATGTTAGTTTGGGTCCCAAGGTTGTTATTGGTGATCATGTTGTTTTGGGTGATGGTGTTGTTATAGGTGCTGGCTGTGTTATTGGTGATACAACAGAAATTGGTGCGTACACAGAATTGCGGGCCAATGTTACTGTTTATCATGGAATTAAAATTGGTTCTGAATGTTTGCTTCACAGCGGTTGTGTTATAGGTGCGGATGGTTTTGGTTTCGCACCTCTGGATGATGGTTGGTTGAAGATCCATCAGCTTGGTGGAGTCATTATCGGAAATAAAGTTGAGATTGGCGCGAATAGCTGCATCGACAGAGGTGCACTGGATGATACTGTAATCGAAGATGGGGTCATCATCGACAATCTGGTGCAGATAGCACACAACGTAAAAATTGGCCGCAATACAGCAATCGCTGGTCATACTGCAATTGCAGGCAGTACAGTGATCGGTAATCAGTGTACGATAGCGGGCGCTGTTGGTATTGTGGGTCATTTACATATTGCAGACAAAGTTCATATAACCGCAATGAGTTTGGTGACTTCATCAATCTCTGAATCAGGTTCTTATTCATCCGGTACGGCGATGAGCAGTACCAAAGAATGGCGAAAAAATGCGGCACGTTTCCGTCATCTTGATGATCTGGCAAATCGTTTGCAAAAACTTGAACGTGACAAAAAATCGTAATAACGTTTTTATTTGAGGCTTTTCCAGATGATGGATATAAATGAAATTAAAGAATATTTACCACATCGTTATCCGTTTTTATTGGTTGATCGTGTGGTCGAATTGGTTGAGGGTGAATCCATCATTGCGTATAAAAATATTACAATCAATGAGGATGTGTTCAATGGTCACTTCCCACAAACTGCAGTATTTCCCGGCGTGTTAATTATTGAAGCTATGGCACAAGCTTCAGGTATTCTCGGGTTCAAAACCATGAATAAAAAACCACAAGATGGTTCGCTTTATTTATTCGCAGGTGTGGACGATGTTCGTTTTAAACGACAAGTTGTACCAGGGGATCGTCTGCAACTGGAGTCGCGCGTAGTGTCGGAAAAACGCGGTATTTGGAAATTTGAATGTAAAGCGACAGTGGACGGTGTTTTGGCAGCTTCGGCTACCATTCTGTGTGCTGACAGAAAATATTAATTTTTACGAGATCTTATCTTGATTGACCCTAATGCCATTGTTCACCCTGATGCCAAAATTGCGGCTGATGTTCAGATCGGTCCCTGGACTATTATTGGTGATGAAGTAGAAATTGGTGAAGGAAGTATTATTGCATCCCATGTCATTATCAAAGGCCCGACAAAAATCGGTAAACATAATCGCATCTATCAATTTTCAACATTGGGTGAAGATACTCCTGATTTAAAGTACAAAGGTGAAGCTACACGTTTTGTAATGGGCGACAACAATGTCATCCGCGAGGGCGTTACTATTCATCGCGGCACTGTCCAGGATCGACATGAAACTACGATTGGCGACAATAATTTGTTAATGGCCTATGTCCATGTTGGGCATGACAGTGTAATTGGCAATAATTGTATTTTGGTCAACAACTCTGCATTGGCTGGCCATGTGCATATAGATGATTGGGCGATACTCGGTGGATTCACGCTGGTCCATCAGTTTTGCAGAATCGGTGCCCACAGTTTTTCCGGAATGGGAACTGCAATTGGTAAAGATGTGCCGGCTTATATGATGGTTAATGGAAATCCCGCTGAGGCGAAAAATATCAATATTGAAGGTTTGCGTCGCCGTGGTTTTACTAAAGAAGATTTAACGACGTTAAGCAAAGCCTACAAAACTATTTATCGTCGTGGTTTGACCTTGGACGAAGCCTTGATTGAACTCAAGCAAATGCAAGCTGAATGCTCTGCGTTGATCCCCTTGATTGAATCACTTGAGTCATCTACTCGTGGAATTGTTCGTTAAACATTACCCCTCCTAACCTCCCCCTTGGCAGGGGGAGGGACTTTACTCCCTACTTTTTGCGGAGTGAAATCTGTTCCCTCCCTTGGCAAGGGGAGGGTTAGGGTGGGGTCAGGTTCATGAAGAAACTCATAAAAAATCCCCGATGGAGATTTGCGTGTCTGAATCTATTCATATTGCGATAGTGGTTGGTGAGTCATCAGGCGATATTCTGGGTGCTGCGCTGATGCAAGAGCTTCGCAAATTGTTTCCTTCTGCAACCTTTTCCGGCATTGGTGGCCCTCGCATGTTGGCTCAGGGGTTTCATTCCTATTTTCCGCAAGACAGATTGGCAGTGATGGGATTGATTGAGCCACTTAAGCGAATTTTTGAATTACTGCGCATCAGAAAATTTTTACGTGAGCATTTTATTAAAAACCCACCGAGTGTTTTTATCGGAATTGATTCACCGGATTTTAATTTGTCACTGGAAGAATCTTTAAAAGAAAAGGGTATTAAGACCGTTCATTACGTGAGTCCATCGGTTTGGGCCTGGCGACAAAAGCGGGTTTTAAAAGTAAAACGTGCGGTAGATCTGATTTTGACTTTATTGCCATTTGAAGCCAAGTTTTATCAGGATCATCAGGTTCCTGTTGAATTTGTCGGGCATCATCTGGCTGACGAAATTCCACTGCATACCGATAAAATTGCTGCGAGAAAGTCACTGGGTTTACCTGAATCAGGTCGATTGGTCGCGTTGTTGCCTGGCAGTCGTTCAAGTGAAGTTGAGCGTATGGCTGATTTGTTTATGCATGCAGGTGTGTATTGTTTGGAACAGGATCCCCAATTACATTTTGTTATCCCTGCAGCGAATACAGATCGTTATCGTCAGTTGCATATTGCATTAAGTGATTATGTTGATTTTCCTTTTACTCTATTTAATGGTCATTCACATGAAGTGATGGCCGCGTCCGATGTCGTGTTGCTGGCATCAGGAACTGTCACACTGGAAGCCATGTTGTTGAAAAAGCCTATGGTGGTTGCTTATAAAATGGCACCTGTGACCTATAAAATTTTGTCCTGGCTTCTCAAAACCCCTTTTATATCCTTGCCAAATTTGTTGGCGCAAAAATTATTGGTGCCGGAATTGCTTCAGGACAAAGCAACGCCGCAGGCATTGAGTAATGCGGTAATGAATTATTTTGAAAACCCGGACGAAACCAGTGAGTTGGTCAGTCAATTCAAAGACATGCACGGTATTTTAAAACGCAATGCCAGTGAATGTGCTGCAAAAGCGATAGCGTCGCTTATTTATAGGCAGTGATTTTTTATGGAACCTTTTATTTCGATTTATCAGGGTCTTCTATTGGCGGGTTGTGACGAAGTTGGCCGCGGTCCACTGGCGGGTGACGTAGTTGCTGCAGCGGTGATATTGGATCCGGAAAATCCTATCGAAGGCTTGGATGATTCCAAAAAACTCACTGAAAAAAAACGTGAGTTGTTATTTGATGAAATCAAACTGAAAGCCAAATCCTGGTGTATTGCTCGCGCCAGTGTTGAAGAAATCGATCGCATTAATATTCTACAAGCCAGTTTGCTCGCCATGACTCGCGCAGTCGAAGGTTTGCATATTCAACCGGAACACGTATTGGTCGATGGCAACAAATTACCCAAATGGAAATACCCGGCAGAGGCTGTAGTGAAAGGTGATAGCCGTGTCGCAGCGATCAGTGCCGCCTCAATTCTCGCCAAAGTAACGCGTGATCGCGAAATGATTCTGCTGGACAAACAATATCCCGGTTATGGTTTTGCCGATCACAAGGGTTATCCCACACAAGTCCATATGGATGCCTTGGAAAAATTAGGTGTAACTGATATTCACCGACGCTCTTATGCGCCGGTAAGAAATAAAATTGAACAGATGAAGTTGTTTTGAGCTTCATAGTTTTTAAATCCCCCCTAGCCCCCCTTTTTCAAAGTGGGGAACAACTCCCTTCTTAATAAGTAGGGAGTAAAGTCCCTCCCCCTTGCCAAGGGGGAGGTTAGGAGGGGGTGAAGTATGAAATACTTTTATAGAACAACCAATTATGTCAATCGCAAACTTCGTTCACCTGCGCATTCACACTGAATTTTCACTTCACGACAGTGTGGTGCGAATCAAGCCGCTGATTAAATCGGTTGCAGGCAAAAAAATGCCCGCTTGTGCGATTACCGATCTCACCAATTTTTACGGATTAATCAAATTTTATAAAGCAGCGCAGGGTGCAGGTGTTAAGCCGATTGCGGGTAGTGATTTTTTATTGTTGTCGGATGACGGCGAATCCCAGCCGACACAATTTACCTTGTTGGCGATGAACGACAAAGGCTACAAAAATATTATTGAATTGATTTCGCGTGCCTGGCGTTATGGTCAGCAACAGGGAATGGCTTATGTGCAGCGTCAATGGGTGAGCGAACTAAGTGAAGGTGTGATTGCATTATCCGGTGCAAAATTTGGCGAGATAGGTGTAGCGCTTTTGTCCGGGCGTCGTCCTCAAGCTGAAAGTTTGTTGTCGGGTTGGATGAAAGATTTTCCCAATCGTTTTTATATTGAGTTGCAACGTACCGGTCGCGAGAACGACGAAAATTATTTGCACGCGGCGGTTGATTTGGCTGCGGATATGAATTGCCCGGTGGTTGCTACTAACGATGTGCGCTTTTTAAAATCTGATGAATTCGAAGTGCATGAGGCGCGTGTGTGCATTGGTGAAGGCCGCACATTGGATGACCCGCGTCGTGAGCGTCGTTACAGCGATCAACAATATTTACGCTCGGCAGAAGAAATGGCTGAGTTATTTAGCGATATACCTGAAGCCATAGCCAACACAGTCGAAATCGCCAAGCGTTGTAATCTTACTATTCAAATGGGTAAATATTTTTTACCCGAGTATCCCATCCCCGCCGGATTAACTGAAGCCGAATTTTTCCGACAAATTTCGCAAAAAGGTTTGGAAGAGCGGCTCGATCGTTTGTTGGATAAAAACGCACCCGACTATCAAGAGCGTCGAAAAGTTTACGATGATCGATTGACCTTTGAATTGGATATTATTATCCAAATGGGTTTCCCCGGTTATTTTTTGATTGTGATGGATTTTATCCAGTGGGCAAAAGATCACGGCATTCCGGTAGGGCCAGGTCGTGGCTCGGGTGCGGGTTCTTTGGTGGCCTATTCATTAAAAATCACTGATCTTGATCCACTGGAATACGATTTACTCTTCGAACGTTTTTTGAATCCGGAACGTGTGTCCATGCCGGATTTTGATATCGACTTTTGTATGGATAATCGCGATAAAGTGATTTCCTATGTTGCGGATAATTACGGTCGCGATGCCGTCAGCCAAATTATTACCTTCGGTACCATGGCCGCCAAAGCGGTGGTGCGTGACGTTGCGCGTGTGCAAGGAAAATCTTACGGCCTTGCTGATAAATTATCGAAATTAATTCCACCCACACCCGGCATGACGCTTGAACAAGCCTTGCAAGAAGAACCGCAACTAAAAGAATTTTTAGCGATGGATGGCGACGCCCAAGAAATATGGGAAATGGCAGAGCAGTTGGAAGGCTTAACGCGCAACGTCGGTAAACACGCCGGGGGTGTGGTGATTGCGCCCACCAAACTCACTGACTTTGCGCCTTTGTATTGCGATGAAAGCGGCGGTGGTTTGGTTACACAATTTGATAAAGGCGATGTTGAAGAAGCTGGTTTGGTGAAGTTCGACTTTTTAGGTTTGCGCACGCTCACCATTATCGATTGGGCGCGCATTATGATCGACAAACAGCGCGCAAAGAAAGGCGAACCACCGTTGGATATCAGCGCAATTCCGCTTGATGATCCGAAAACTTATACATTATTAAAACGCGCTGAAACCACCGCCGTATTCCAATTGGAATCGCGCGGCATGAAAGATTTGATCAAACGTTTGCAGCCTGACAATATCGAAGACCTGATCGCATTGGTTGCACTCTTTCGTCCGGGTCCTTTGGAATCGGGCATGGTGGATGATTTTATCAACCGTAAACACGGTCGCGCTCAAGTTGCTTATCCCGATGCAAAATTTCAACATCAAAGTTTAAAACCCGTACTCGAGCCGACTTACGGTGTGATTGTGTATCAAGAACAGGTGATGCAAATTGCACAGGTGCTTGCAGGTTACACACTCGGCGGCGCGGACATGTTGCGTCGCGCAATGGGTAAGAAAAAACCGGAAGAAATGGCCAAACAACGTGAAGTTTTCGAAGCAGGTGCAAAACAACAAGGTATTAATGGTGAACTGGCAATTAAAATTTTTGACCTGGTAGAAAAATTTGCGGGTTATGGTTTTAACAAATCGCACTCGGCGGCTTACGCCATTGTTTCGTATCAAACCGCTTGGTTAAAAGCACATTATCCCGCGCATTTTATGGCGGCGACTATGTCGTCAGACATGGATAAAACCGACAAGGTGGTGACCTTCATCGAAGAATGTCGCACCATGAAATTGAAACTTCTGCCACCTGATGTGAATTCCGGTGAGTTTCATTTTACGGTCGATGATGAAGGCAACATTATTTATGGATTGGGCGCTATTAAAGGTTTGGGTGAAGGCCCGGTGGAATCGATAATTGCAGCGCGGAACCAGGCTGGACCATTTAAAAATTTATTTGATTTCTGCGCGCGGGTGGATGCGCGCAAAGTGAATAAACGTGCGCTTGAAGCGATTATTCGTTCCGGCGCTGCAGATAGATTAGGCCCTAGTTACAACACGCCACATTACAATCGTGATCACGACCGTGCAATTATGTTTGCAGCCATGAGCGAAGCGGTGAAAACTGCTGAACAATCTGCAGCAAATTCCAGCGCGGGTATGACGGATTTATTTGGTGAAGTAATTGCTGCCGAAAGCTCCATCACTGATGTTTATAAAGATTTTTTAAATACGCGCAGTTGGTCAATTAAAGATAGATTACACGCTGAAAAAGAAACGCTGGGTTTGTATTTAACCGGTCACCCGATTGATGAATACGAACAAGAGCTCGAACATTTAGTCAGCTCACGCATCGCCAATTTAAAACCGGAAAAATCCAATCAAACTATTTCCGGATTAATTATTTCGCAGCGTGTAGTGAAAACCAAACGCGGCGATAATTTGGCAATACTGACTCTGGATGATCGCACCGGACGTATAGACGTCACACTTTTTTCTGAAATTTATAACGACTCACGCGATCTGTTGTTGAAAGACGGATTGTTGGTGGTTACTGGTCAAGTGAAACACGATGATTTCAGTGGTCAATTAAAAATGAGTGCTGACAATGTGCAATTGTTAAGTGATCTGCGGCAGGACAAAGTGCGTGAAATACATTTGCAATGGCATGCTGGATTATTAGCTCCCAACGCTGTTCGCGATTTAATGCAGCTTTTACAATTGCATCGCGGTTCCCCGCAAAAAGTAGCCAGGTGCCCACTGATTATTGATTACATTCGCAGTGATGCCAAAGCTCAAATCCAATTGGGAAGCGATTGGTTATTGAGACCGGAAGATGAATTGTTGCAAAGTTTACGCGAGCGTTATGGTTTGCAATCAGTCAGTTTGGTCTATCAATAGTTCAATGCTTGTTGTAATTTGCGACAGCGGTTTTGTACGGAAGTGTAAATATTTTTTTGGCATCAAATTGGCAATAAAACTGTAAACCATATTCAATAGACTTACTGTAGTCAGAAATGACAAGGAAATATTCTTAAGGAAAAGTTTTGTACCCTCTCCCCCTTTCCCTTCGGGACGGGGGGATCTTCCTTCCGATAATTTTCTTGAAATTAACCTCTTGTTAATGCTGGCAACATTTTGATATTGGGCAGATTTTGCAAAAATAATTCTATTCAATATGAGCCGGTTTCAGATAAGCCTTTGGCCTAAAAATATCGACTAATTGGGTGTTTTCGCGTAATGTAGCGCCCCATTAGCGACCGGGTAGGCGGAATCGCCACTGGCTAAGTCCAATTCCTAGACGTACAAGAGCTTGATATGAATCTAAATTTTCTGGATTTTGAACAGCCGATTGCTGAACTTGAAACGAAGATTGAAGAATTACAAATGGTTGGTCGCTCAAGCGATGTCAACCTTGCCGATGAAATCGCCAAGCTGCGCGAAAAAAGTACAAAACTGACAGCATCCATCTATTCCAAATTGACTCCATGGGAAGTCGTCAAGGTTGCCCGTCATCCGTTGCGTCCATATGCCTCTGATTATATTTCCCGCGTATTTACCGATTTCGATGAACTGCATGGCGATCGCCGTTTTGGTGACGATAAAGCCATTATTGGTGGCATAGGTCGTCTTGATGATAAACCGGTAATGATTATTGGTGAAGAAAAGGGCAGGACTGTCACTGAAAAAGTTCAACGTAATTTTGGTATGCCCAGACCGGAAGGCTATCGCAAAGCATTGCGTCTGATGGAGATGGCTGAACGTTTCAAAATGCCAATATTGACCTTGATCGATACTCCCGGTGCCTATCCCGGTATTGATTCGGAAGAGAGAGGGATTTCGGAATCCATTGCACAAAATCTGGCGGTAATGTCCCGTTTGCGAACGCCGATTATTTGTACCGTTATCGGTGAGGGTTCATCTGGTGGTGCTTTGGCAATTGGTGTGGGTGATCAGCTCAATATGCTTCAGTACTCCACTTATTTTGTTATTTCTCCTGAAGGTTGCGCCAATATTATTTGGAAAACGGTTGCCAAGGCTCCTGAAGCTGCCCAGGCCATGGGCGTTACATCCAAAG
>CBFGPN010000034.1:0-26349 GCA_965650675.1 uncultured Cellvibrio sp. | reverse complement strand
ATGCGGATATCAAAGGTAATGAACCCTCATAGGTATTAACAACACTAATTCCAGAACCAAAATTTGCTGCCCATGGCCAAACACCGGGGCACGCTGCAAGATAATTTTTCATCAATGTTTTTGCGTCATCTAATACACGTTTTTCAACATTAGTCCAAAAATCAAATGCACTCATACCCGACAACAAATCATTTTGCGTTACATTTTTAATATTGGTATAACTATTTAATGTCACATTAGCATTATCATCTTCAAGGAATTGCGCAATATTAGCTGGTATAGGAGTTGCAGGTGATTGCCCCGGCAGTGACGTATTGGCAGCAATAATAATAAATATCTGTGGACTACCTGCATCAATACGTAAATTGGCTACCCGTGAACTATTGTGCGGAGGGATTAATATACCTGCATAACTTGCATCGACGGCATACCATAAAACCTGATTCGCGCCATCAAACAATTGTGGAATATTTAATGTTCTGTAAGGCAATAAACCTATGCGACTTGTACAATCCAGGCCAGTTAAATTTTCTGTGCCATTGTTATCAGTATCCGGACAAGGTATTCGACCCGGAATCGGTTGCGCCATCGCGTAAGCAATCAGCGCATCGCGTGCCCTAACCATAGAGATAGTTGTAGCCTCCTGCCGTTTTAACAAAATCGAATTTAAAGACAGCCTACTAATTGCAATTGCGCTGGCAGCAATTAATATAAAAGACATAATGATCAGTAAAGCCATTCCTCCTTGTTTTTTTAATGTCGCAAATAAATTACGGCGTTTTTGTTTGAGCATGATGATCCCCCTGTGATGACACAGAAGAAGATGCAGTAGATGAAACGGATACAATACTGGAACTCACAACTGATTGAGTTTGCGGTTCCAACAAAGCTTGTGATGACACGGATGAATGAGTAACAAAATAATAGGCTTCTTTCGCCTTGCCGTTTGATAAAGCTTGCCCCGGTTTTAAAGCAATCGATTTTCCTTCCAGAGGAATACGTAAATTAGCCGAGGTCTCTTTAGATGCATTCAACTCTTTTAACGTTGAATATAAAGGTTGCCCTGACAACCAGACTTGTGCCTTTCCATCTGCTCGCAAAATAATTCCAGATACTTTTAATTCCCTTTTTTCTACAGTCGGTTTATTTTCATCAATAACGTCTGAAACCGGTTTTTTATATAAAAGCCCTTGTTTACGTAGCTTGTCGAGATTTTTTCTTTCAGCATGAGAGGTAAACAAACGATCAAAGTTTTCATTATCGACTTCATCCGCCATGAGCGGTATAACAACAAACCAGATAGCAAGACCATAAACAATATTTTTCATAGCTCTATACCTTGCGGCCAGCTGGCAGAGATATCTGTCAGAGAGAACCACAAAATCTTGCATTCACCACTAAAACTTTTGGTTAGTGATTCCTCTGCCTGCATGTGGCTGCGTAAAATCTTACACTCTTCTACATTGAACTGGCCTTTCGCTTGCTGGTGTAAATGACGTAGATAAAAATAAAAATCGCCTTCATGCAATAAATTAAAGTTAATTTGCATCGGCGTTTTTTTAATTTCGATATCAGAGGTAAAAAATGTATCGTCCGGTTTCGATAAACCCGTTGGCGACAACATGAAATACAATCCAGGAATTTTGATATCGTAATATTTTTCAAGCAGAACTTCCGCCCATTCCAATCTTGGAGGATCGCCGATTAATCCACTTTCCTTGAATAATTTGTATTCATTATAATAATTTCTTAGCTGCAATACCGATTGTTCAGCAGTATCATTGATTGATTTTTGTTGTGATAGCGCCATCTCGACTTGTGATAATTTATTTTTTTCTTTAATAAAAAACCAGATAGACACTGAAAATACAGTTAATGATATAAAAATACAGATAAAGCTAATGGTATGTTGCCGCCAATTGATCGATTTCAATAAATCATTCATAAACGACCTCTGCCTTTAGCTGATCATCTGGTGAATGAATATCCATTCCTATTAATATCTCATATTCATTTTCTATTTTTTCCTGATCTTTACTCTGCAGAATTTTTTCAGCATTTTTCTCATCAGAAAAACTTCTTCCAGGTCTTACATCTACCGGCATTTTTAATACTACCAGCTTGGTTACTCCAGGAACTTTATTTAGCTCAAAGATAAAACTATTCATCATTCGATAAACTTCGCGATAATCACGCCCATTTCTATCAAGATGACCGGACAAAGTTACCAATACCTGCATATAGTCTGAGGGCGGCACTTCCACATAGGGTTCAGCGTAGGCATCCGATGCTTTTTCTTCTGCAACACTGGCCTCCTGGGTAACAAGATACTGCGCCAATTCCTGAGCTGTATATTTTTTCCAATGCAGGGCTTCCAGATGAATATCCGAAAAATAATCTTGACTGAATACAGGGCTGAAATAGGCGAAATAGTTTTCCGGGCTATTGGCAGTTTCAATCGTTAATTTTTTTGCCAGATCAACACTGGTTTGTATTTTTATTGAATCAGCAAGCGGCTGCTCGAGAGGAACAAAGTCTTGCTGGAAACGCCTGACCAATAACTCCCGGTTGGCTTCCATGGATAATCGTTTTTGATTTAATTCTTTGGCATTTAAAAATAATAAACCCGAACCAATTAATATCAACAAAGAGCCGATCATAGCGCCAACGCGAACAGATTTTGAAATCAGGTAGCGATAAAAAAACAACTTTTCTTTTTTAGTAGCATAATGATCAGTTAGTAAAGATTTTTTAGCACAAAGAAAAGAATAAAGGACATCGGCATGATAATGATCATGTTGTTTTATTTTAAAATGCTTGAACAATGACTCCAGATCAACATAATGATATTTAATTTTTTCTGTATCCAGTGTTTTTGCCTTTAATGAAGGCATAAAATCACCTGGAACAATACAATAAACATTTAGCACATCATTAAAAGCCATGATGCGCTGATTGGTCAGAAAAATATGAATTTGCTGTACGCCAAAGGTTAAACTTTCCGGTGTGCCTAATGCAGATTCCAATTCACGATTATCTCGATCAAGTTTGGCTTGACGCGACAACATTAACTCCCCGTCTTTAAAATAGGTTTCACGCTGGGCAGTCAAAATTAATCGGGATAACAACAATACATTTTTATCATTGCGGGCAATCAAAGGTAAAATTTGTTTACTGATCAGGGGAACAGACCAAATACCGGCAAGAGGGCTTTCACATTGATTGAATATATCCAACCAGGGCTTTAACAAAATTTGATTAGTCAATGCAGAAAGTAAAACCCTGTCATCTTTTCGACCTTGCTTTTCACGACCCAATTTTTCTATATGAATAAAAGGTTCGCCGCGATAATGCCGATCAATCAAACGGGTAATCAATACCTTATGATCCTTGCCAGTAACATGTGGAATTTGTTCGCGGCGAAAATCTTCTTCAACCAGATCCACTAATAATTGTCCAGGTATAGCTGATGCATGTTTCAAATAAAAACCAAACTCCTGAAAGCCTTCTTCAGTAGGTTCAAACGAGCAACTACCCACAAGTTCATGGTGATGCCATTCAAACACTTTCATGCGATAACCGGAGAAATAAAATACCCGTCTGTTCATCAGGCCACCTTGGTCACAGCGTCCCAAACAGGACCCAAAACAGACAACATTATCCAGCCCAACATCACTCCCATTACCACTGTTAGAATCGGGCTAATTGCCGGTTCTATTTTATCTATCGCCTCTTTCACTTCACGGTTGTAGTAATAACTGACATTCATCAAGGATTCGTCAAGTTTACCGGTATTTTCACCCACTCGTATCATGCGTACCACTAATGGTGGAAACAGTGGAATACGGGAAAAACTTTCACTGATACTTTTTCCTTCAGCAATTGTTTTACTGGCATTGTCTATTGCAGCCGCAATCACAACATTGCCAACCAATCCTTTGGAAATTTCCAACGCACGCAATACCGTAATACCCGAAGAATAAAGTAAAGCCATATAGCTGGCGAATCTCGCTAATTTAATTTTCAAACTGATATTACCCAAAATAGGCAACTTCAATTTCAATTGATCCAGATTAAATCTGAATTTAGGATTTTTTTTCGCTGTATTTTTGATAAAAAAGAATAGAGCAAACGGCAATGAAATAATGAGCCACCAATAATTAATGCAAAAATCCGATACTGCGATTAATAGCAATGTATGGCCGGGAACCTCACCGCCCATTTCTTTAATAAAAGGAATTAATTTCGGCACCAGATAAATCATCAAAAACGCAGTTACCGCCAACACAACTGTCAACACTATTGATGGATAAATAATAATTTTAATGGCGGCCGCAATTAATTCATCCAACCAACGCAGGGTTTCCCCCATATCCTTGAGAATTTTAGGTAACTCACCGGTCTCTTCACCCACTGCAATCAACGCAACAAACACCATGTCAAAATCGTTAGGGAACTCTGCAAGCGCAGCTGAAAAAGTTTTACCGCCTTCTATCTGCTCAACCAAACCGGCCAATACAGCGTTGTAATGTCCTGGCTCGGTACTGTCACGCAAATCGCGCAGACTATCTAACAACGGCACACCTGATCGGGTTAATTGTTCCAATTGAAATAATAAATTCAATATATCCCGACGGGTTAAACGATTTTTCGTCCAAAAATAATATGAAGCTTTAGCTTCAACACAGGTAATTAAATCCTGCCCTTGCACACTCAACCTGTGCTCCAGTTCCAATTCATTAGCCGCTTGTATCCTGCCTTTAAAAGGTTTTCCATCTTTGTCTATAGCGGAATATTTATATTGCGGCATAGGTTATTTCAACCGACCGGTTAAATCGACAACGCGACTTAATTCTTCTATCGTGGTTTCGCCACCCAGTATGCGACGAATACCATCGTCTACCATTGGCATAAAACCCTTGGCTATGGCTTTTTTAAATAATTCACGTGAAGTCACACGATTGGCAATTAATTCATCAAGCTCTTCATCCATTTTTAAAATTTCAATTACCGAAACACGCCCTTTAAATCCACTATTACTGCAAAGAGTACAACCTACCGGTTCATACAAATCAACATCTTCATCTATGCCCAAAATTATTTTTTCATACTCTTCTGCAGGTCGTGATTTTTTGCAGTGCTTACATAAAGTTCTCACCAAACGCTGACCAATAATGCCAATAATATTTCCGGCCATAATTTCCGGTTTAATACCTATGTCGGTTAACCGGGGAATTGCGCCCAATGCAGAATTGGTATGTAAAGTAGTAAAAACCTGATGCCCGGTCATAGCGGCACGCAATGCCATTTCAGCTGTTTCTTCATCACGAACTTCGCCCACCAAAATAATATCCGGGTCCTGCCGCATTAAAGAACGAATACCACTGGCAAAATCCATTTTGGCCACTTCATTAACAGAGGTTTGACGAATCATATCCATGGGATACTCAACAGGGTCTTCCAGGGTCATGATATTTACATCAATCGACTTTCGATGATTTAGCATGGAATAAAGTGTGGTCGTTTTGCCACTGCCTGTTGGCCCTGTGACTAAAATAATACCTTCCGGACGGCTCATTAATAATTTGAGCAAATCAAAATTATCCGGATGCAAATTTAATTTTTCCAAAGGCACTATACCTTTGGATCTGTCCAACACACGTAATACAATATTTTCACCGTGTGTCGTCGGCATACAGGACACACGAAAATCCACAGTATGCCCACCAACTTTCAATGAAATACGCCCATCTTGTGGTGACCGGGTTTCAGCAATATTCAAACCAGCCATGACTTTTAAACGCACGGCAATGGCAGACCAATAATCTTTATGCAAACTGCGAATTTGTTTCAGCACACCATCGATGCGATAGCGCAATCGTAAAAAACCTTGTTCGGGTTCAAAGTGCAAATCCGATGCATCACGTTTAACCGCGTCTGACAAAATAGCATCCACCAATCGCACTAAAGGTTGACTGTATTCAGAACCGCTGAGATCAAGACTTTGATAATCGACAACACCGGTTTCAATTTCACGCAAAATTCCATCAACCGATAATTCATATCCATAAAACTGATCGATAGATTTACGAATTTCACTTTCTGCAGCTAACAGGGGAACCAATTTAATATCTGATGGTAAACCAACACGAACACGATCCAATACAATCACGTCGTAAATATCGGTCATTGCCAATTGCAAGGTTTTGGTTTCGAGATCAAAACTCACCGGCAGCAAGGTATAACGACTGGCAACTTGTTTTGAAATTAATCGGATCGCATCCGGATCGGGAACTGCTCGCGATAAATCAATACTTTCACGACCAATGGATTCACTGAGCACATCACGCAAAATAGCTTCGGAAATAAACCCAAGATCAAGCAATGCCTGCCCCAGAGGTTTCCCGGTTTTTTTCTGTTCGGTAATGGCAATAGTAATTTGGTCGCTGGATACCAAACCACGGCTAACCAGTTCATCACCCAAACGTTTTTTGGGCGCATTCATGGCATTGATCTCGTGAGGCTTGCCAATCTTTTTTCAATCATAGACGATGAAAAATTGGCAGCAGGTGTTTTCAGTGATAGGGCCATCTCATAAAAACGAATAGCTTCCGGCACTTGATTGAGCCGATCAAGACAAATTGCCAAATTGTAAACAATGTCTGCATTATTTTTATCGTAATTCCAGGCTTCAAAAAATGCTTCCTGCGCAGATCCCCATTGCTGTTGTGCAGCTAATAAAGAGCCTTTTAAAAATAACAAATGAACACTCGCTGGTTTTTCTTGCAAGCGACGATCAATTTCTAACAACAACCCTGCTTTATTGGTATCAAGACTCAAAGCCATAATACCCGAGATTGCATATTCATCTTGTGGATCGCGTTCAAGCTGCTGCTGGTAATATCCCAGTGCCTCTTGTGATTTTCCTTGTCTCACCGCAACTGCAGCAGCTCCCAGCAGCGCATCGCGATTGTGACTATCCAACATCAATACATTTTGATAAAGCACTTGCGCTTCATTCCACCGACCTTGCTGATAGGCTTGATATGCTTCATTAACTTGCTGTGCAATTGCATCGGTCATTTGTGGTTGCGATTGGATGTAAGATTCAATCGGTTCACTATTCACCTTCTCCAGCTGTTCACGCGATTTTACTGACTGGATTTTTTGTGCAGGTTTTTCTGTAGTCGGATTGTGTACTTGAACCTGCGCCACAGATTCAGGAAGTGCAACAGGTTGATTAATTACTTGAGGTTGATCAACCGCAGTTTGAGGTTCACCGTTATTTACAGCTACAGATTCCGATTCGACAACCTGTGGCAGATTAGTGTTAGTCGTATCTTCAACAGGATCCGTGATTGTTGTTTCAGTCACAGCAGTGTTATTTTCATGTGTATACAAACGCATCTGGTTTGTCGAAACAATAGAGCTTTGGTCATCCATCAAAAAATAGTAATAACCACCCAGAGTACCCAGCCCTGTTATCAATAAAATAACCATCATATAAATGCTGCGAATTTTCCCTGACTTTTCTATTTTTTTATTCTTTTCCAGAAGTAACGCCAAAGCTGCCTTACCGGATTCAGGTGTAAAACTATGTAGCTTGCTGTCTTTTACCGGATTAACTTTTATTTCTTCATGGTTGTTTTTTTCTAATTTGCTGTTTATTTCTGCGTGATCGGTTTTATTTTTTTCAGATTCTGGCTTAACTGCTTGTTCCAACTTTTTATCAATTGAAGGATCAACAGTGACTGCAGGCTCTATTGCAGGTTGTTCATTTTTTATCGGCACAGGCTCTTCAACTGCAGCCTCATGCTCTACAACAAATTCAAATTCATCACTGTTAAATTCAACATCGATTTCTTGATTTTTTACAAGGCTATTTTTATGATCAATGTTTTCATGAAAACTTTCTTGTTTTTCAGGTTCAGAAACCGAGCCTGAAGCCTTTTCTTTTTTTTGCTTTTCCAAGGCCGCTTTTTTTAATGATTCGAGTAAAAGGCTCATCAATTACTCCTTTTTACTCATAGTCTTTTCAGGCAAATATTGTTGGTATTCTTTTAAATCCCCTGACAAACTGGCATGTTTGACCACTATGGGTTTTATAAAAATAACCAACTCGGTTTTAGTGGTATTGTCATCATCATAGCGAAACAAAGATCCCAGCATCGGCAGTTTTGATAAAACCGGGATGCCGCGTCTTGTGTTATTAATTTCATCCTGCATCAATCCACCAATAATCGCGACATCGCCACTATTGATTTTTAATACTGACTCTACCTCACGTACTTGAATAACCGGAATTTCGCTAACCACATCAACTTCTGCAAGGGCAGGATTGGGGTCACGCATTTGTCGAATGACTCGGGAAATAGTTGGCCTAACGTTCAAGGTAACTGAATTCATGTCATTCACATAAGGTGTAACACTCATAACAAAACCAACAGGCACCGTATTAATTTTAGTTTCATAAGTGACAGTTCGAATGCCACCAATAGTAGTACTGGATGTATCAATATTGACATCAACCGTGAAATACACCAGATTATCGACAACTTTTAATAATGCAGTCTGATTATTCAAAGCCATAATTTTGGGGCTCGACATAATTTTGACATCACCAAATGTTTGCAAAGCTTGCAATGTTGCTTGCAACTGGTCACCACCGCCCAAATTTTTACCCGCATTCAAGGTAAATGCAGGCGGTGTATTCAGGGTGAGATCATTGACTGCATTGGCAGCATCAAAAATAAAACTGTGGCCACTACTGGCATCACGCACAACTGACCAATTAATTCCTGCCTGATATCTATCACTTAATTTTACTTCAGCAATGGTGGCTTCTATTAATACCTGACGCTGTGAACTCTGCTGAACATCGCTCAAAAAACGTTGAATTTCTTTATGCTGTTTTTTGGTTGCCCTGACACCCATAATTCCGCTTTCGCGATTCAATACAATATTGGTATTTTCTGCTTCACCTGAAGCTGAATTACCTATGATATTGCCGATATTTTTTTGCAAGGTTAGCCAAAAATTATGTTCCGAAACATTTTTAACCTGGGTGGATGAATTGTTATCGCCCGATCCACCCGTTGCACCACCCTCTGCACTTGCACCTTGCCCGGTAGAATTAATTTGTGTAGATACGCTGACACCGCCATCGCTCACACGCGACATATTCAAATAATCGACTTTGTAGTTGTATAAATAAGGCACATCTTTGCGAATTATTAAAACATTATTGGTGATTTCATAATCCAGATTACTGCTTCTGGCAATTCGATCCAAAATAGCAGGCAGCGGTTGGTTAATTGCATTTATCGTTACTATTCCATCCACATCATCATCTATATCCAAATTCAAATTAGTATCGCGAGCGAGTGAAAATAACAGATCTCGAACGGCAACATCACTAACCACCAAAGTATGCAATGCTTCTTTTGTTGTTGCCCGGGCAGGCACCGGCAATACAGGAGCTGCTGTAGTGATGGGTGGAATATCCGCATCATCCGGTTTTGATTCAACATGCCCTTGCGAAGGTTTTGGTTCCATACGAATGCTGTTGCAAGCTGCAAGTCCTACAAGACAACACAAACTCAAGATGACATATTTCACTGAATTAACCCCTTAGTACCGAACAGAGTCGGTGAAATGAAAAATGAATCCATCCGGTTAATGAATTGACTGGTTTGAATTGGCTGTCCTGTGCGACATATTGAATATCTTTGATACTGATGCTGTGACTGTCTTTGGTGAATGCCAGCAATAAAGTTTTATCAGCCAAAATATTAATTCGACGAATTAATCCCTGCGAATAATGTGCAATAGCACTGGCAACTTTTTTTGAAAATAAATCAGGGCCCGTATAACCAACCGAACGCAAACGAAAATTCAAGTAGGCTTGTATGTCGGGCAATTCGAGCGGCATTAAATAAAGACTGTGAGTGATACGCTCACGCAATTGACGAATGGAAGGATTCGCCAGATTTTCATCCAGCTCTGGCTGTCCAAATAAGACCAATTGCAATAATTTGTGATCGTCAGTTTCAAGATTGGTGAGCAAACGAATTTCTTCGAGCGTTTCTAACGGCATTGATTGCGCCTCTTCAACCAATACCACTACCTGACGATTTTCCCTGTGTTTTTTTAACAAGGCTTCATGCAGAACTCTCATCACGCTTAATTTATCGTTACTACCATCAACATGAAGTCCCATTTCCTGAGCGATAGCATGAAGTGTATGTTCCGGTGACAAACTGGGGTGCGCCAGATAAACCCAATCTATTTTTCCTTCGAGTGTTAAGGGCAACATGCGACATAACATGGTTTTACCACTGCCGACTTCACCTACCACTTTAATAATTCCCTCGCCCTGTGTTATCGCATAACACAGGGCATTGAGTATGGCACCACGATCCGCTCCACCAAAAAAAGCGGTAGTGTCAGGTGTGATTCGAAAAGGTGGTTTATCTAAGCCAAAAAACTCCAGGTACATGCTAAAAATCTCTTGTCACACAATGCGTTAGCTATAAGTGAGATTTGTTAACCCAAAAAAATACATAGGAAGCCAATAGTCGATTTTCATCTAAACTATCTGGAGTATAGCCAAGAGTGGAATATTGACCAGTTGCCAACCGGGGTTATTGTGCGAAGTTATTGCACAGTGTTATTGCGTGAGTGATAGCGCCTTTTCCGCATCTATTCCCAAAATTACCGCACCAATGGGTTGGCTGCTGACGGATGAATCGAAAACCGGAAAGCTGACATTGACCTGGAACAAGCGTGTGGAAGCATCATAAGCCATATTATCTATATACACATCGCCTGAATTTAACTTCATGGATGCTGTAAATTTAATTTCATCGCCCTGATAAAAATCAGACGTCATGTCACTCACCGCAATATTCATACCCTGTTTGTCTGTAAAAATAATCTCGGTTATGACGCCATCTGATTCTTGTTTAATACGCACCAGATCTGCGCTTAAATCATGATGTGTGTGCTCCGCAAGTATTACATGAATACCTGCTTTAAACTCTTCTATCCACTTCTGGTCAATAATTTTAATATCATCGTTTGTAAAAGTTTTTCTTTGACGATTATATTGCCTGAATGTGGACAACCAATTTTTATTTTTCATGTACCCCAAAAAATGCTGGTTAACCCAGGTTTTCAACCATATTTTTTCCTCATCATTCATAGAAAACATTTGGTGCTGGCATTCACCCGAATGAAAATTAAACTTTTCAAGAAAGTCAGGATTATCATCTAAAAAATTACGGCTAAAATAAATGCCCAATGGTACGTAACGAAAAAAACGGGATTGATATTTTGCAGGTGATAACCGGGATTGCAAAACCGCCTGATTAAAATGATCTTTATCGACCAAAATAGCATCCACACGCTTGGCTTCCAGCAATCGGATCAACTGCGGCAAATTCGACGCGGACATATTGATGCTGTAGCCTGATTCCTGTAACCATTTTTCCTGCTGGCTACCAAGTATCGATCCCAATTTGTAACCGTGCTGCCAATTTTCTGGAGCTTTTGTATCGGCACGCCAAAACCAATACCAATTTTCCATCACGAGTGGAGCAGATATTTCTGCAAATTTATCCAACTGGGGCCGCGATATAGCCAGATAAAATCCGTCAACCATATCGCGTTCAAGATCCAGATAAATACGCTTCCAGGGTTTGATATCCAATGAAGACTCATGATTAATACGATGCAAGACACAACTCACTTGCTCACGTACCAGTTTTTCCGTGTCTATTTCCAACTGCACAGAATTGGATGAAAGTTTGTTGGTTGCCAAACGCAAACCTGAAGAATTTTCCGTGGCATTATTCTGCGCAGCAGCTTTCGTTGTTAAGGCGGTACTATTCTGTAACGCGGCACTATTTTGTAAGGCGGCACTGTGACAACTAAAAACGCCGACCAATAAAATTATTGGCACAAAACGCATTAGTTTCTCCTGCTTGGTTTTTTTATAATAGGAGCGAGTATAAGCGGTAGCCATAAAAATGCGAATTGATAGCATGCGGATGGCATCAAAAGCATCTTTCTGCGGATTTATTATGCTCTTGTTGCGGAAGCATGGATTCACCACTCAATCCCTTTCTGCGCTTTCACGCCCGCATTAAAAGCATGTTTAATTGATTTTACCTCACTAAAAGTATCGGCCAAATCCTCCAGGTATTTTTTTGCACCGCGTCCGGTGATAATGACATTTTGATTGACAGGGCGATTCTGAATAACTTCTACCACTTTATCTTTATCAAGATATTTGTAATTCAACATATAGGTTAATTCATCCAGTAACACCAAATGAATTTCCGGATCGCGGAAAACATGTTCACACTCGGCCCATGCTTTTTCAGCAGCGGCTTTATCGGCTTCGGCATTTTGGGTTTCCCAAGTGAAGCCTGTCCCCATAACAAAATATTCAAGTTGAGGGCTGCTGCCACGAAAAATACTTTCCGTTAAAAAGTTTTTTTCGCCGCATTCCCAAGTGCCTTTAATAAATTGCACTACTGCCACTTTATAACCATGACCAAGGCAACGCAGTACTGTACCAAACCCGGATGAACTTTTTCCCTTTCCATCACCGGTCAATACAATCACGATTCCACGTTCTTCATCTGCACGCGCAATAGCAGCATCCACAATTTCTTTGCGTTGCTGCATGCGTTCTTTGTGGCGCTGGGATTTGTCGGTCATTTTACCCCTCTCCCCTGCCCCTCTCCCACAAGGGGAGAGGGGAATTGGTTTCGATTAAAATTATACTTGAACTCATTTCTTTCAAGCTTCGCTCTCTATTCTTTTAGAACTCAAATCTGCTCCCTCTCCCTTGATGGGAGAGGGCTGGGGAGAGGGTGTTTAGATTTAAAACCCAACATCCACTCCCACATAAGCCGCTTGCCCCTGCGTGTTGTAACCGTTCACTTCAACATACTCTTTATCCAAAAGATTTTCGATACGTAAAAATCCGGATATGTTTTTGGAAAACTCTGAACGAACTCGCAAATCAACCAACTCATAATCATCCAAAGGCAAATTACCTAAATCAACACGATCCTGTGTTGTGCGGTAATTAACGCCGATCAACCATTGATCATCCACTTGATAATCGACACCTATATTAGCCATCAACCTGGGCTTACGAATGCGTGGATTGCCATTGCTATCTTCAGCTGTGATGCGTGTGATATTGGCATTCAAATTTACTTGATCCAATAATTGCCAACTGCTCACCCATTCAAAACCTTTTGATTTACTTTCCGGCACTTGTTGCACATAAGTCCAACTGCTGTTGCTATAAGTGATCTGGTCTTCCACTTGTTGATTGAAATACACCAGTTCCATTTGCAAACGATCATTCCAGAAATACTCAACACCTATATCAAAACCCTCACTGGTTTCCGGTGTTAATTCAACGCCGCCATATTGTCTGTTGGTTGCATTTTCATACAGGCTCGGCAAACGAAAACCAGTTCCTGATGTGGCTTTTATTTTTAATTCACCAGACATAATGTTTGGAATTATATAAGCCGCGCTGATGCGATGAGTATCAAAATCACCAAAATCATCCGTTTGGTCTTGCCTTACACCCAGGGTCACGAATAATTGATCAATAAATTTTCCTTGATATTCTGTGTAAACGGCTTGTTGATCACGAGAAATTCCATGCTCTTCAAAATCGTTGGCAGATTCGTCAGTACGATTTTCCAATCCGTACACCAAGGTCATCGCATTATTCCATTGCGTATGGCCGGATAACTCCCAACGATCCGTTTCACCTTGATAGTTGTAAAGCGATTTGGTGAGATTTTCGTAAGTATCGCGATATATATTGCTGTGATTGTAAGCCAGTGTTGCTTCACCCAGTGAATATGAATATTTCACCGCAGCGCGGCTGTTGGTCTGATTAAATTGCTCAATACAATTGTTGGTTGTTGGCCAACCACAACCGTCATATTTTGTGGTGGAATTGGTTGTTCTACCGACAACCTCTGCACGCAAACTCTCCGTCACATTCCAGCCCATACGCAAATGACTGGTATTATTTTCGTAGCCATCTTTGTCTTGAGTGGCGTCTGATATTTTTGCATTGATACCATCAGTTTTAACGCGCGTACCGCTGACAAAAATATCGCCTGATTCAGATGCAGCACCAAGATTACCTTGTGCACGCGAAGTCGCAAATGCGCCTGCTTCATAAGCAAGACCGCCTTTAATACCTTCGTCTATAGAATTGGTAGACAATAAAACGACACCGCCCGCATCAGCACCATACATCAAACCCTGGGAGCCACGCAGCACTTCAATACGAGCCAAATCGCTGGACATCACGTGTTGTATTGGCGGTGCAGCTTGTGGGCCAGTTACATCCGTAATCTCTATGCCATCAATTTTTACCAACGTGCGAAAACCTTCTTCGCCGCGAATACTCAGAGAAGAATTTTTTCCCATACCGCCAGAGTTGGCAATACTGACAGACGGTAAACTGCGCAACAAATCCTGTGCAGTTAAAAAACCCATTTCTTTAATTGTTTTTTCATCCAATACTGAAACAGACGTTGCCACTTCACGCAAAGGCATCTCCATATTGGAAGACACTATGATAGTTTCAATTTCATCACTACTCGTATCAGATGCATAAAGCTGATTTGAAAAAAAAAGAACGGATAGCAAACCCAATCGAATCGGGAATGAGATTGGGTGAATAAAAGAAAAGCCTGACATAAGAACCTCAGCCAAAAAGGTTGAGGGAGGGGAAGCGGAAAAAATGCAAACCATAGCTCGAATATTTTCCACCTATGAAGCCCTCCGCAACATAGTGAACATAATGAATCGATTATCAGAAATCGTTTCGCGATTGAGGCTGGTATCGGACTTATGTTGTGCATATTGAAAACAATATATGAAACAACATTTACCGTTGCGGGGGCAGTGTTGGAATTGCAATGTAACTTGCGCACCAACTTCCCATTTAATCTGACCCGTTTGAAACGTCAGACACCTCGGGCGCGCAAGTTAAGTTGTCATGATTCTGGCGTCAAGCAGAATTTTCATTTTATTGACAAATGATAGATTCCGGCTGACGCCTGATCTTCTTCACAAACAGGATTCATCCAATTGATCAGCGGCTGTAGCAGGTACTTGCCTGAAAGCAGCAATAGGATTTTTCAGGTTACCGGAAAATTGCAAACTTTGAGCCTGATCCATCAGATCACTGATCATTTGCAGATTGTTGACCAATTGCAAACGGTTAAGGCATGAGTGAGCGAATTCATCGCAAAAGAAATCGTATCGCGCAAACTTTTCATTTAACTCAGGATGCTGAAGCTGATACTCATGGAAACACCCGGCAACCAATTTCCAGAAGGCTTGCTCTGAAAATCCGAGATGTTCATCAAGAAGAGGAGCAAGGTAACGAAAAAAACCGTCAAACACATCGATAAAAATAGACAATACTTTCATCTGTTCCGGCACATCGACTTGTACCCTGTCCACCAAATCAGGCAATTGGATATCCATATTCATAATTGCGATTTCTTCTGCTATATCTTTCATGATGGCGCGCACGGGCGTGTGATTATGCATAACCAGAATAATATTTTCTCCATGTGGCATAAACACCAGGTCATGCTTATAAAAACAATGAATTAAAGGTGTTAAATAGGCCGCAAGATAAGACTTGACCCAGGCTGAAACTGTTTTACCCGATGATTGCACCAGATGTTTAATTAAAGCATCACCATCTGCGTCCAAATATAAAAGTGCTGCCATGGTCATCAGGCGTTCATTTTGTTTTAATAATTTTATCGGACTTTCACGCCATAAACAGGCCAGCATTTTTCGGTAGGCAGTATCGCGAGAAGGAATCTGATCATACAAACTATTGCTATACCCAATTGATGCTATTTCACGCAACATATAAAAACCGTTTTGCTGCAAATATTTATCCTGCGCCAAACAATTGCCTACCCATTCATTAATTGCCGGGGTACCACTCATATAGTAGGGCGATAGCCCACGCATAAATCCCATATTTAAAATAGACAAAGACATTTTGACGTAATTTTTTTCGGGGCATGAACGATTAAACAAAGTGCGAATGGATTGCTGGGCTTGATAATCATCTTCAGAGAAGCCAAGACAAATTATTTTATGCTGCGCAATATCCGCTGAAAAAACAGATGAAATTTTATTAAACCACTGCCATGGGTGAACCGGCATAAAATAATATTCTTCCTGATTTAACGACAGCCGGGCAATTTTTTTATTGAACTCATCAACAATTTTTTCACCCAGTTCTTGCACCATTAAACTTTTATAATCCAGTGTAGAGGCACAGGCAAAATGTGCTTTGGAATGATGAACCGCAACCCATACAGGTTTAAATAACTGCCCGACTTCCGGTGTATATTGCCGATAGTCTTTTGCATCAAAGCCTACACGCCCATTGTTCGCCACAAAAGCCGGATGCCCTTCCAACATAGCAGATTCTATAGTTTGGAAATCTGCATCCAGTAATTCACGGGCCTCCACACCCAAACGTGTTCTTTTATAAGCACTGGAATTGAGAGTATTACTAATTTCTTCCAGATAAACCGGTAATTTATCGGTTGCTATTGATAATTGCTTATGGAATTCAACAATAAATTGCTGCGCATTTAATGGTACTAATTGACCATTTTGAAACTTGCTGATGGATTCAGCCTGTACTGACCAATGGTTTAATGCCATTACACGTGCATCAAATTCATAACGAATCACATGATTTTTATGGCTGTTTTCCTGCGCTATAACCTCCAGATAATATTGGTGATAAAGATCACCCTCCGTAATCAGTTCCGGAATAATCAAACATTCGTGAGCGAATTCACTAATCGCTTTACAAATTAACAATCGATTAACTTCCGCCCATAACCTGGGCTGCAAATGTGAGGTTGCAAGAAAAGGTTGATGATCAATATCGACAGATGAAACTAGGGAATGGCTCATAATAAAATTACTCTGTTTGTGAATCGATAAAAAAAATTCCGCATCGACGGTTGCCAGCAACGCAGTTTTATGAGGGAAGAAAATCTTTTGATGATTGCAGAATCCTGCACGTTGATTCAGCCTGTGTATTTTGTTATTGCGGGCATCGGGCTCCACCACTATGCGTTTTACTCCCGGCAATTGGCAGATGAAATTCATTACCGTATAAAAAACTGTCCATGAAAAGTGATTCAATGGTTGGTTGGCCGGTGCCAGCAAAATATGCATGCCAATATCGCCATGCCGATGCGGATAAAATTGTGCAACCAGATCTGAAGCCGGATCATAAAGCTCAATTAAAAAACATAAGTCGCTCTGATAAAAACCTGCATATACAGCCTGTTCCTCGCAAAGTTTTTGATAGCAGTTCCTGACTTGTTCAAGAGTAAAACCTTGCATCCCCCAATAAACAGCGTATTCGCGATTAACCCAATCATGTACTGCATTAATATCGCGATCCAACATAAAAGGTTTAATCGAAAACTCACCAACAGTGAATATTTCAGTATCCATATAATGACACGTATATTCTGCATCGCCTTGCGGGAACCCTGGGCGTTTATCTTGATGAAGGGTATTTATTTGGTTCATATTATCTACTCCTTAACTTTGCGAAGGCCCAACGTCTATCGTGATGGGTGAATCGCTTTCAGATAAATTATTTTCAGGCAAAATTATCCTGATCATCATCAAACAAATCAAAAAAGCAATTGCCGCAACAATAAAAGGCCAATACCATTGTTGAGCACTGACTAACAGTCCTGCAGAATAAAATGCCGCTATAGCACCTATGTTTTGAAAAATATAAATACTACTGAATGCACTGCCATAATCTTCCGGTTTGCTCACCTGAAAAACTACCAAATCCAAACGCACCACAGAGTAGTACAAGCAAATCCCCAGCAACACACGCCCAATGATAATACTCATTTCGTCTGCACGGGTTTGAATTAACCAACCCGTAATACCCACGGCCAAAATCGGTATCAGGCTCTGTAAATTTTTGATCCAGTTAAATGAGCGGGCTTTTATTCGCCACAAAATAATCAAAGCGACCAAACCCGGTATTGCATATACTATTCCGGCAATTGCCGCATGTTTTAACGCTGAAAAACTCAACCAATAACTGACAAAAAATGGACTGGCCACACTTGCACCAAAATAGAAAATGGCCATTAAAAAACCTATCTTTAACAAAAAATACGCAGGAACTGTTTGATTATTAGAAGCTGCCAGCGTATCGATTGTGGCAATCGGATAAAATTTTATAAAAATAATTACACATAAAATAAACTGGATAAAATCTGCCAAAGCAATAGACCAATAAATGGTGTTGGCGTCCTGATGAGATAACAAAAATCCACCAATCAATGCTCCCAGAATAAAACCCAAATGTACTATGACCGATAAAATGCCGATTGTTTTTTCCTGACTGACAGGGGTATCCAGTCGCATAATCAGTGGATATATCAATAAGTAACTGGCTTTACAGGCAAACATCAATAAAGACAAAATCCAAAATGCAATTAATGATGTTGTATAAACACACAATATCGCCAAAGCCGTAGCGCACAATTGGCCGATAAGCAGCAATGGGATCTCGTTAATTTTTTTTGAAGCCTTAACCCATAAAGGGAATGTCAGCATAACCACCACACAAAATGCTGACATATAAATACCGACTATTGTTGAATCTACAATGGCAAAACGTTCCTCGAAAAACAGTGGATAAAATGGCATCAGTACCGCATCACTGATCACAGCCAAAGCTGTCATCAATATCAATAGTATTCTTGCATCAATTTTATTGAGTAAATTTTTCATGAAACCTTATAAACTCCTATTTCTTGTTGTTGCAAATCAGGTGCAAAAAAATCCTGAAAAGCGGTTCTTGATTCTGTTTTGTATACCACTCTTCCAGCCAGTTGATTGGCAATAATTGAATTCCGATAAGCCGCCATACTTAAGTCCGGCGTCACAAAGCCGTGTGTTTCCAAACCAATATTTTGCGCAAAAATACTATTGCCCGATAAATCAACCGAATAATTGGCTTCAGGCTTTGGCATTGTTTTTTCATCCCAACGGATTAATGATTTTATAGGTGATAAAAAAGCCGGTGTTTTATAGCCATAGCCCGTTGCAAAAATAACCGCATCAGCCTGCAACGAAAATTTTTTATTTTGTTCATGCTGAATAAAATTAAAGTCGGCTGACATGTTGGATACATGCATTTTTGCCGATAGAAGTTCGGAATTGGCAAGCAGCTTTAGCGGAATTTTTTCTTTCAATGACTGTTCGTAAAGCGAATCAAAAATGCTATCCAACAAATCCCGATTAATGCCCTTATACAAATGAGCCTGCTGTTGCAGCCTGGATTTACGTGTTGCCGGCGGCAGGGATAAAAAATACCGCAAATAATCCGGAGTGCTGTACTCCAGAGTCAATTTGTTATATTCAAGAGGAAAAAATTCAGGAGATCGTGTTATCCAATGTAATTGAAATCCATGATCTGGTCGCTTCTGCAGCAAATCAAAAAATATTTCTGCTGCGCTTTGCCCACCACCGATTAGAAGTATATTTTTCTTACGAAAAATAATTTCCCGTTGGTATTTATAATCCCCTGAATGACAGGCAATAGACTCTACTGAAGAAAAAGCATCGGGTATTATCGGTGATGTTCCCGTACCCAGAATAATTTTTTTGGTGCGATATATTGTCCGCGATTTTGATTTTTCATTTTGAATCAATACACGAAATATTTTATGTTCCTGATCAAAATGAATTTGTTGAACACTGCTGGCAAACTGTAAATTGGTTAATTGTCTGGCGACCCATCGGCAATAAGCATTGTATTCTTCACGCAAGAGGAACAGATTCTCACGAATACAAAATGAATACAGATGACCGTTTTGTTTGGCGTAATTGAGGAAACTATAAGCGCTGGTAGGGTCGGCCATAGTTACCAGATCTGCCATAAAAGGCGTTTGCAAACGGGTTCCAGGCAGCATCAGTCCAGGATGCCAATTAAATTCTGCACGGGAATCCACAAACATTCCGTTCAAATCCTTAACAGGGGCCAACAACGCTGCCAACCCCAAATTAAACGGTCCTATACCAATGCCTAAATAATCCAGAACTCTGGTATCACCGGCTGGTTGCAGCTCATTGGTCGTTAATTTCGTGACCCGTTTCAACACAGACAGAGGATCGGACATACGCTCACCTATAAACACGATGCAATTACAATTATTAATGATAATTATTCGTATTTACAAGCCAATTAAGGCGACAATTTTATTTCTGCAGGCAATACACGTGAAATCAGGAGGGAACAATTAAGGATAAAAGTGAAGTAGGGAAAGAAAAAACGCATAGCCAGCCGCAATCGACTGGCTAAAAAAACAACAGACTAATTTTTTTCTGCAAGGGACATTATGTAGGCTGCCAGTGCCTGGCGATCTGTTTCACTCAAGCCCGCAAAAGACGGCATGGCCTGACTACCCCAAACACCACTGCCACCTTTCTCAATTTTCTGCACCAGATAACTCATAGCATCGGTATTTTGCTGATATTTTTTAGCAACTTTTTTAAATGCAGGACCTATTCTGTCCTCATCCAGATTATGGCAAGCCAAACAATTATTGGCGTCTACCAATGTTTTTCCCAGTGCAATTGGATCAAGCTGTTGATGACCTTGTGCTGCAGGTTTTGTCAGGTTTTGAATATTACCCACTGCCTGTTCTTTTTCAGCAAATTCAATTTTTGAAAAACGCGCGTCAGGATTGTGTGTAAACCATGACATGCCATATTCGAGTAAATACAAATTGCCATCAGGCCCGAATTTCGCGTCGATGGGTAATGCATACTGAATGTGTGGTGCGAAAGAATCTATTTTATAAATGCGTCCGTTTTGATTATTAAAATCAACCACTTTTACCCAGGCACGCATAAAATCCAGAATAAATAATTGGCCATCGTAATATTCAGGATAAGCTCCGGATATTCTTTGGTATTTTTGATAATCATAAATATCGGCTACCAATGCAGAACGGCCACCGGTTCCAAATTCAGGGAATACATCTGATGCCGAATAGGGATAGGCAATAAATGCAGATTGTGCTGCTGGTAAATCGACTAACCCGGTATTACGGGGTGAATTATTTTTTGGCGATTGCGGATCAACCCAGGACTGAGGCTCCTGTTTGATGTAATCAAATATTCGATAAGGTTTATTTTGACCAATAACCAAAGGCCAACCAAAATTTCCCGCTTGTTTAACGCGATTAATCTCATCGTAACCACGCGTACCTTTTCGATCCGAGTCTTCACCGGCATCCGGACCTATATCGGAAAACCAGAGCTGTTTGTATTTGGTATCCCATGCAATCGAATAGGGATTGCGCGCACCCATGACATAAATTTCCGGGCGTCCCTGTTTTGTATCCACAAATAAATTGCCTTCCGGAATTTTATAACTGCCATCCTCTTGCGGAATAATACGCAAAATTTTTCCACGCAAATCCTGTGAATTGGCGGAGCTGCGTAAAGCATCATTTTTTGATAAATCCGGCCGGAAATCCATGGGGGAATAACCATCCTGTTCATGTGGATTGGTATTGTCACCCGTGGAATAAAACAAAATCCGATTATCAGCGAAGGCCAAATCACCGCCGGTATGACAACAATTATTATCAATAGGATGCTGTAGCAGTATTTTCTCAGTCTTTAACTGAAGCTGATTATCGGTAAACTCAAATCGTGAAAGCCGCTGATAAATTTGCTCTTTCTCATCCTGTTTTGAATAAACCAGATAAACAAATGGTTTTGCAGGAAATTCTGGATCGACTGCAACCCCCACCAACCCAATCTCCAAATAACTGATAAAAGTCAAATCCAGTTTGCCAACCGTTTGTGATTTGCTTGAATCTTTTTCAACAAGTAATAGTTCACCTGGACGCAATGCAATCAAAGCATCGCCATTTGGAAAAAAATCAAATTTGACCGGTTCATTTAATTTTTCAACATAGGTTTTTTTAACAAACCGTAATTGCGGTGGTTTTACCTGAGCATACTCAAGATCAGGGCTCTGTTGTTTGCGATAATTTTTAGCAACCACATATTTCAATCCATTAATTAACAACTGCTGAAAAACCGGATTCTGGAAAGTTTCCCTGGTATGACCCAAACCTGTATAAAACGCACGCCCACCATCATATTCATGCACCCAGGTAATCGGATGATGCTCACCATGTTCGCCTCCCTGATAAGTTGTCTCATCGACTTCTATCAAATGGGTCAAACCTTCATAGATATCGCGATAGTTGTACCACTCGTCTGCCAATGAAAATTCATGCGGAATATCTTTTAATACAGGATTATCCGGAAGCAAACTGACCAGTTTGGCATTTTGTACATTACTGGGTTGGTTCGGATGATTTTTGAATACAGCACCCACCAGATTGCGATACCAAAACCAGTCACCTTCCCATTCCGTATCGGCAGCCGAGTGAATTCCTGCAAATCCCCCACCCGCTTGAATATAACGCTCCATCGCCGCTTCCTGATTGGCATCCAGAACATCCAATGATGTATTCAGAAAAACAATCGCATTAAATTGTTTTAAATCGGTGTCATTAAAAATGGATGAATCCTCAGTCGCAACCACAGAAAACTTTTCTGCGACGGCCAACTTTTCAAAAGTAGCGATTCCTTCAGGAATAGAGTCATGGCGCCAGCCGCTGGTTTTACTGAACACCAATATTTTGGCTGTTGCCAAAGAATCTATTTGCCCGGGAATAGTTGATGCAGACACAGGTTTTGTTGATTCCGGTGCTGATGAATCACAACCTGAAAATCCAATAGAAAGAAGAAAAAAAGAAAGGCAGTGAAAGATAAAACGAAAGCAGCGAGAAACCTGTGAAGTCATGAAATCTCCTTACGCAAAATGATCTCTGATATTAATAATGATAGAAAACTTTTAGTGTAGAGATCAGTTTGCATAAGTGCTTATGGATTTACAGAAACAAACAGAGCTTAACTGATCCAGCGTCGAATCTTCGCCTCAATATCTTCGAACCTAACCGGTTTGGATAAAATATCGTCCATGCCGGAATTAATACAAACCATCTCATCAGGATTTGAGTGGTGGCTGGTCACAGCGATAATTGGTATATGCCCTGTTAGTATTTCGCGTTCGCGTTCGCGAATTTTTTCGGTTGCCAACAGACTTTCCTGTTCTCGCATATCATAATCCATAAATAGTAGATCGAATTTTTCAGACTCCAGAATCTGCGCAGCTTCCAAACCTGCCGGCACAATATGAACCTGACAACCCAATTTTTTAAGCATTGCACTCATCACCATTTGTTCTACACGATTGTCTTGTACCAGCAATATTTTTGGCATCACAGCATTACCCAAAGAATCCTGGGTATCTGAAGAACTACTGATCGGATCCGTTCCTGAATGAATTAATTTTTGTAATACCAAGTCATACAAACGGCGACGCATGATCGGTTTTTCAATAACCGTAATTTGTGGATAAAGCCGCAAGTGTGAACGCATCTCGGCCGTGTCGGATTGCAGGCTGCTCATTGCAATAATTTGCGGCAAGTGACCAAAACGCCCGGCAATATCGCGGGAAATTGCCAATCCATTCAAATTAATAAGACGGGTGTAAATCAACACCAGATCAACTGCATGATTTTTTTGTAATTCCTGTAATTTTTTTAACGCAGCCTCTCCACCTGAAACCATCCACACATTCATGCCCCAGGCCATCATTTCATCTGCCAGTGCATTTCCATTTGCATCAGGAGAATCTATTAACAACAATCCCTTGTTTGCCAATTTGTGTTCGGATCCAAGCCGTGTCTCTTCGTGCGAAACAACCTGCAGCTCGACATTGACATATATACGGTGCGCCCTGTTTTTTCCTTCCCTTATATGCAGGCTGCCACCCATACACTCAGCCAAACCTTTACATATTGAAAGACCAATTCCCTGCATATGTGTTTCAGCACCTTCTTCAGTCAATGAGCTTCCGGCTATGTTATTACTGATCACAATTTGCAAATCACCCAAGTCATCCTGTTCCTGTTGAAATTTTGCTTCAATAAAAATCTGTTCGATACTGGGTACTTTTAATGCGTAGTTCATCAAAGTACTTAAAATTTGGTTTAACCTTGACACGTCACCTTTTGTCCGAGCTGGCATATGTGGATCGAACATATAAAACAATTCAACACCTTGCTGATGCGCATCAAGTGAAAAATCTTGAACAAACTTTTCAAGCACACGACGCAAATCAAATTCGACTTGATCCAGTAACAATGATCGAGTGGTAATTTTCGAAAAATCAACGACGTTATTAACCAAATCAATCTGTCTGCCTGCTGCTTTGGTTGCCATTGTCAGCAATTCACTATGATGTTCGGATAATTGTGATTCATCCACCAACGACAGAGGCTTTAATACATCGCTGATTGAAGAGCGAAACTCCTGGCCCAAATTCACAAGAAATTCATTTTTCAATTCCATTTGCGCTAAAGAGGATGCGTGCTCTTTTTCCAAACCTTGTGCACGTTCACGCAGCGCCAGGTTCGCTTCCAATCTTTCCCAATAGGTATTACAGGTCACTTTGCCTTGATGGGTTAACATGTAAAAAAACATCAACATGATGCAACCGTAAAGCACACCGTCCAAATGCCCTAACAAAAACGCGGTAATAGCCGCAGGAATTTGCCCTATGGCAAGATACAAAAATAAAAAATGACGGTAAGGGGCAAACACGTTGGCCACTGAAGAATAAAAAACAACTGAATATAACCACATCACCAGGGTTTCATTTTCCATGCCCAGATGCCAGGTTAATGTCACCAGAATAACACTCCACCAGGCCGCACCTATGCAGGATGCAAAAAAATACAGATTGCGCCATCGCGCCGGTGCGCGAGCATAAAGAGTATCGAATCGAAATAAAAAATAGGCTCGCCACAATGTCACAACTAACAAACCGGTTACCAGAACGATTGCAGTGTTGTGTTCTTTTTCTTCAAAATTTCCAAAAGCGAGGCACAGAATAAAAACAATAAAATTAAGAATTAATCCGCGCCGACTGTATTTGGCCACACGCGCATCGGTTTCACGCATAATTACGCGATCTTTTTGAACTTTACTTTGGGGAATAAAAAATTGAAGCTTCATTATCTTATCCAAGCACGTGTACTGCAATTTCTTTAATAACAAAGACCATTACTGCCAATCCCAATACACCATAAAGCACAAAAGTTCCAAACTTCCCTGCTTTGGATTTTTTTGCCAGGTCGCCTATGATAAAAAACATAAAAATAATCAAAGCACCAACACAGAGGTAAATTGCCAGTGTCTCAAATAAGGTTATTGACATAAGTTGTCTCCGGTTCAAGGAGGCGAATTATGCTATTTTCCCAGCCGATATGCGAGAATAAAGCAGGTAATTTTTTGGAGACACCTATGCGCTTTACCAAATTTCTGGCTATGTCCTTGATCTGCATCAGCCTGACGGCTTGTGTTTCGTCCTTGCTGATCGGCAATAAAGCCCAAAGCAAATTAATGTGGGCTTTTCTCAAACCACTGGTTGGCCTGGATCCAAATGAAGTGAACCTGTTTGAAACCCCAATGATCAAAAATCGTATGACAAAATTATTGGGAAGCAAGTACGAACCTACCATGAAACTGCTCCGGACTGCACAAGAAATCCAACAGGAAGGCGCGCTTTTTTATATTACTTCACGTTATGCACCCCCACAATTTCAGGAAATTACTGACAAGGCTGCAATGGTATGGAATGCCGACACCAACCAGATGGCCGTGATGTTAATTACCGACGGCAATCCGGAAATCATCTCTGAACAAGTCGATAAAACCAAACAAAGCATCACACCTGTGCTACCCAAAGAATTACAAACGGCTTATGACAAAGCAGTTGAGAAAAAAAAGGAATTGGATAATGTGAAAGATCAAATAGAAAATCTGAAAAATCTTGAACAATTGCCTGAAAAAACCCTCGATCAACTCGAATCATCCGGCACTGAACAAATCCAGCAAAAAATTGATGAAGGAATGGATGCCGTTGCCACACCCTGAAAAATTTTGTAACAACTCCGTTATTCAATCGTCTATCAGACAGAAAACAATCATTGAAGAGCGGAGTGACTATGCAAACCATTACCAAACTGACACAACTGGATGGATTAATATCCAGAATCATAAGTCCGATAGCATCCTTGGGATTGAGACTTTATCTGGTGCCCA
>CBFGPN010000033.1:0-27231 GCA_965650675.1 uncultured Cellvibrio sp. | reverse complement strand
CATATTTCCTCTAGTTATCAAGCAAAAATAACAACTGAGACACCATTGGTTAAAGGCAGCAAACCAGGTGACATTCTGAAAGCAAAAGTTAATGCACCTTATCTATTGGATGTACAGACCATCAACTGGAGCTTTGCTTATTTTCCAAGTGACTGGAATAATTATCGAGTAATTTACAGCACTAAGCTAAGACTAATAAACACAAAAACAAAAAAAATAATAGCAGAAGGGTTTTGCGCTAGAGTACCTGAGGACTCAAAAAGTGCTCCAACCTATGATCAATTACTTGAAAACAAAGCGAGCCGATTAAAACAAGAGCTTAAAATTTCTGCAGATCATTGCGTAGATGAACTCAAGAAAAAAGTATTGACTCAGTCATAAGACTTACCAAAATGTCTTACGAACAAGAAATCCCCGCAACGCGGGGATTTTCTTTTGGATTTATTTAAATGCGTTGCAAATTATTTCACAATGCTTCCACCACAATCCGCAGCAATAGTATTTCCTGAACTGCCGCGAATTCTGCAGTTTGGATGAATACACCAAATCGTTATTTTCAAAATTAAAAAAGCCCCGCGTTGCGAGGCTTGTATTGTGCGAATTTCGATTAACCAGCACCCGGTGCAGGGTGAAGTAAAATATCGATTGGCACTGGCTCTGCTTTTCCTCGTTCCATTAAATTGTTCATCACTTCCATCGACAATCGCCGTACGTCAGGATTGCTGTCATTAATCAGAGGTTTTATTACATCGAGATCATTTTGGTTGGCTGACATATCCAGTGCGCCCAATGCCAGTAAACGCACTTCGTGGTTTTCGTCTTGCAAATATTTGGACAAATAAGGCACAGTTACTCGGGACTGCATGTTTGCCAACTCCATAATCGCTTTATTTTTTCCCTGAATATCTGTCGGCTGAACAGTATCATACTTTTTCACATACTGACTGAGCAGACTATCGTCACCCCGATGAGCCAATACTCGTGCTGCGCGTGAACGAATATTGTCGTTCGTATATGAGTTAAAAATATAGTGTAAATCCGTATCAGGAAACGCTTCCGGATTATTTGCCAAACTGAGTAGCCCCATCGCAACCATGCCTTCAGCCATGGGATCTTGCCCTAATTTTGCCAATAATTCCTGAATCACCGCCGCAGCATCCTGTGGGCTTTTTGCTAACAAGGTTTGCATCGAGTGAACTCGAAGATTAACGTCTTCGGAATACACATTGTTTAATGCGGTTGCAATCTCGGATTGTTCTGTGTCAGGTTTCAATATACCAATCATAGCGGTATTTTTAGACGCATTTGCTACAGGTTTTTTCTCACCAGAGTTGAGAGCGGTTTTATTCGATGCAGTCATAGGCGTATAAGAATTTTCATACAACGTTTGTTCTTTATGATTAACAGAACTCAACCAGAATACGGCACCACTACCACCCACCAACAATAGAATTGCAATCAGTTTGATTTTCATAACCAGCCTCTTTTATTTATTCGCCTAATGCCGCACAAAAACCCACCTCGAAATACGAGGTGGGTGAAACAAACGACTAATACAAACATTGCAATACAGCATCATCTGCATAAGCGTAGGTGAAAGAGCCCACTGCACTGGCAGCGGCGACGTAACGAAAATAAACTTGCGGCCGTGCATTCCATGTTCCTGATAAAATTTGTTTGTAGGATGTGCTGCCAGAGTTATGTGCAAGCGGACGCAAATAAGTCCAGGTGGCGGTGTCAATCACTTCAAAATAACTTGCCAAACCTTTGCTATAAATTCCCGCTGCGCAAGTAGTGTAATTACGCACATTGTATGAAGGCACAACGATATTACGGCCGATGCCACTCCATCCAGTAGTTGAATAGACAAAACCACTTTTGCTCCCTGTGCGAGCATTGACGGAATTAGTATCGACATAACCACCACCCGACAGATAGGTATAAACGCCCCACGCACTGGTGTCACCCTCAAGACCGGCACTAAATTGCATTAGAGATGCATGCGCACTTGCGGCAAATCCAACTGCTGACGACACTACCAAACCACTGATTAAACTTTTTATCGATTTCACGTTTTAATCTCCAAACAGTTAGTATGAAAAACCTCTGCAACTGAATCCTGTTGAACTCCATATTCCACCGGATCAAGCAAAGGGACACTCAAAAAAAGCAGACAAAAAACGACACGAAACTTTAATTGTCCAACAACTAAAGTCACAACAATTTGTCAGCTTCTTAAGAATCAAAAAAATAAAACCGTGGCACTACTATTTATTATTTTTGTTAAATAATTACTACAATAAAGAATTAGTTATTTTTTAAATCGTTATTCAACATACTTTTTGAGAATATCAATCTAAAAAATAATAGTAAACAAGTGACAAGCGTAATTCGACCAATAAGAAAAAATTTTGTCATCTATAAACACTAATGGCGCATGTTGTTTCTTGCTGTTATTTATTTTGTCCCATTTTTCATTTAAAAAATAACACCGTGGCACATGATTCTTTTTAAGCATTATTATCCTGACAGATTAGGATTTAACTTAAATGCAGAAATTTAATTTTTATCGCGATGTACGTATGAGATGGCGCAAAACCAATCATGGAATTCAAATATTTTTCTTAAAATCAAAGAGTAATTCCCGTCTTTCGGAAATGAAAATCCATTCAATAAAAAACCCCCGCAATTGCGGGGGTTTTTTATTTTGCGAATTTTCAACAACTTAGTTAGCAATACTTCCCCCACAATCTGCCGTAATAGAATTTCCTGAACCACCGCGAATTCGACAATTTGGATTGCCCCTGACTTTACCGCTGACAACTTTGGTGCTGGTCGCATCCTGAATATAAATGCCTTCTTTGGTGGAGCTGGCGATATCCACTGTATTCACGGTAGTACCATAGCTACCACTCACACTGAAAAATCCGCGCCCTGAATTTCGTGAATAAACTTTGTTTACTTTTACGCTTGGGCCATTGCCATTGGCAACACGGAAAGTGGCATAACCACCGCCCTGATTATTGTAATTACCTGTCACAGTACCAACAGTGCCGTTCTTGCTTTTGTTGAGTAACACACCGCAACCGGTTGTTCTGTCTGCTCTTACATTACCAATGGTAAAACCATTTGCATTCCAAACTTCAACAGCATGGCCACCCACATCATAAGCGTAAATGTTATCCATTTTCAGGCCACTGGAATCACCGTCAATATCAAAACGAATTCCACCAACACTGTTTTGCATATTTTTCATTGTGAAATTGGTAATGGTCGCATTGGTACAGTTTCTTGCTAAATAGGCATAGCGCGGACTATTCGTTACCGTGACATTTTTTACAGTCACATTGGATTTGCCCCAGCATCGGAAAAGACCATTGTCTTTTATGTTGCTGCCATCCAATGTTCTACCACCAAAGTCATAAGTTTCACCACTTTGTAACACGATCGGCGATGTGGGTTTTGATGGAATACTGCTGGTATCAGCAGCAAAGGTCAGGGGAGAAAACGCAAACAACGAACCTAACACAGAGAACGTCAATAGTTTTTTATAAATTATCATTTGATTTATACCTTTTGGATGAGTGAAGTTGACCCGCGACCAGTCAAGCCGCGATCACCCGAAGACACCGCACTTTCAGGGTGCGGCAGAATTTATCATATGAAAAAGAGGACTTATAGCACAATTTGATCGAATATGATTATATTTGTATGTAAATGATAAACACTTATCGAAATTGATCTTTTTCCTGCGCCAAATTAAATGTCAGAATTAGCGCACGGACACATTGCTCAGGTTTATAAAATGAATAAATTCGCCTTCTTTATTTTGGGTTCCCTGGCAGGTATAGCCGGGACACTTTATGTTATTTCCGACGCCTCAACTGACCCACAGCGTGTCGTAAATGAAAACCATGATTACAAGGAATCATCAGAATTTCCCAATACCAATACACCACTGACGCAACAAACCACATTCAATAATTCAATTCCTATGCAGTCGTCTTCAGATGCAAGTGATCAATCAAATATAGAATCAATGCTAAATGCGTTTACAGCCAACACAGAAAATTTATTCGAAAGTCAGGAATACAAAGATTTAGCTTATTTGATGCGAAAGGACAAAAAGGTTGCAGCGCAGATAAGACAGAAACTAATTGAAAGTACATCCTACGAAGAAAAATACGCACTCATAAATTTGCTTTCGCAAGACAGCAGTGAAGAAACCATTAATATGGTCATTGACATGATCAAACATGCAGACGATGAATCCAAACGATTGGGGTTCGAACTTTTGCGATCCATGGATATTAAAGAAAGTCATACCGCACTCAATCAAACTCTGCTGGATGCCACTTATTATGAGTCAAATCCGGAATTGTTAACGGACGTAATATTTCGGTTGACTGAAAAAACATTGGACGACTCCACCAAAACTATTGCCATCGACCGTTTTCAATCTTTTCTTGCCAGTGGCAATAGTGCAATCAAAGCAAGAGCCATTGACGGCTTGTCGCAACTGGGAGATCAGGAGACTATTTCAGCGACAGTTAAACAATATCTGGGTGATCCTGATGAAACTGTTCGGGTTTCCGCAATCAGTGCGGCTTTTAAGTTAAACTCCACACAACTGGATCATGACATCATCAGTAGATTGACCAGAATAACCAAAAACCCTGAAGAGCCGGAAAGTGTACGCAATATGGCTTCAGCGGTTTTGGATTCACAGAAATCTGCTTTGTAAATATTGGAAAAATTATGACACTGTTATGCGATAAAACATGCACTGCTTGTAAAGCAGACGCTCCCAAAGCCACACCGGAACAAATACAAGAAGCACTGGCACAATTACCGGAATGGAAGATCATACAAGTCGATGGTATTGATCAAATACAGCGCGTATACAAATTAAAAAATTTTGTAGAAGCTATGTCACTGACACAAGCTGTAGGTTTATTAGCAGAAGAATACAATCACCACCCCGCCCTGCTCACCGAATGGGGAAAAGTCACCGTCACCTGGTGGACACACAAAATAAAAGGACTGCATGAAAATGATTTAATTCTGGCGGCGAAGACGGATAAGATATTCATGCAGATAACTGATGCTCAATATTAAAAACATGTTCTGTCGTAATTCACGGAGCCAAGATTGATTCAACTCACTGAATTGAAAAACCTGTTGTTACGATATCCGGCACAACCCAATCGCCCTTCACACCTGAGTGCTGCAAGTGGTTTAGTACAAGTAGGTCCATGGCTATATGTGGTAGCCGATGACGAATTACATTTGGGAAAATTTTTATTGGAAGGTGATAGTGCAGGAGAATTGTATCGCTGTTTTCCTGGTGACTTACCTACAAATGTTGACGAACGCAAAGCAGAGAAACCGGATATTGAAGTGCTTATGCGGATTCCACGGTTAAATAATCCATCGCAACCAGCATTGCTGGGGTTAGGCTCTGGTTCCAAAACAAATCGTTGCCGAGCTGTAATTATCCCGCTTGATCAAACGGGCAACATATCTACCCCGGCAGAAATTATAGACCTCTCACATTTTTACGAATTTCTGAAAAAAGAAATTGGCAACTTGAATATTGAAGGTGCCACTATTGTGAATCAGGATATTTTTTTATTTCAACGCGGCAACAAGAAAAATAAATTGAATGCCAGCATTCGTATTGCGCTTGATGATTTTTACCAAGTACTTTCACAACCACAAAAATACCACGAACCACGCATTCAGATTACACCTTATGATTTGGGCGAAATCGATCATATACCGCTTTGCTTTACCGACGCCACATCACTCAATAGCGGCGAGATTATTTTTACTGCCAGTGCCGAAAACACCTCCGACACCTACCTCGATGGCGCCTGTGTGGGATCCGCTATCGGCATCATTAATTCTCAAGGCAATTTGAGTTTTATCGAACCAGTCAATAAAAAAGTCAAACTGGAAGGCATTGAAGCAAAAACAAATAGTAAAATAATAGAACTCTTACTGGTATCAGACGCGGATGATGCGACACACCCGGCGCAACTTTATTCTGCAAGTATAACAATCTAAAGGATAAATATTACCCCAATAGAATTTTGAAAAAATTGAGCTAATTATTGATGTGCAAAAATGACATATGAAATTATTAATTAAACTATTTGTGGCTATTTTTATAGTTTCAACCCATCTAACAGCTCTCGCTGAAAAAGGAGACCTGATTGTCAATGACGTTACCCAATTAAATCCCGTTACGGTTAAGACCATCGTTACACCACACACACTTGACGAATTAATAAAAACAATTGCAGAGTCGACTGGCCCCATATCAATCGGTGGAGGACGTTACAGCCAGGGTGGTCAAACCTCGCACCAAAATAGTTTGCATTTGGATATGAGGCAATTTAATAAAGTTGTCAGCTTCGATATTGATAAAAAAGAGATTAAAGTTCAGGCAGGAATAACTTGGCGTGACATTCAGGAATATATTGACCCTCACCACCTGTCCGTAAAAATTATGCAAACCTATACCAACTTTACTGTCGGAGGCTCTTTAAGTGTGAATGCTCATGGCCGTTATGTTGGTGAGGGCCCCATAATCAATTCTGTTAAAGAAATAACATTGGTATTAGCGAACGGGGAATTAAAACATGCCAACCGCAATGAAAATCAGGATCTATTCTATGCAGCTATAGGAGGTTATGGTGGTATTGCTGTGATTGCAGAAGCTGTTTTGCTACTGGAAGACAATACAAAAATCAAACGGAAAGATATCATCATGGATATCACCAAATACAAGCAATATTTTCTGGACAATATTCGTGATGACTCAACCGTTGTTTTCAGCAATGCGGAAATTTATTTACCTGGATTCAATAAAGTAAGGTCCATTACCTGGAATTTGACAGATGAGCCTCTGACCCAACCATTAAAATTAATTCCCAAAAACAAAAACTATTACTGGGAACCCAAAATAATAGACTGGATTGCCAATCATTCATCTGGACACAGCGTTCGCCGTAGTCTTATAGAACCTTTAATCTATGCCAAATCGCCGGTAGTCTGGCGCAACTATGAAGCTAGCTATGATGTTCGCAGGCTCGAACCCAAAAATCGAAATAAAACAACTTATGGATTAAGAGAATATTTCGTACCTGTCAGTCAATTTGAAACATTCATAGAAAAAATACAATTAATTATCAAAGAACAAAAAGTTAACGTAATTAATATTTCTATTCGTCACTCACCTCCAGACACAGAATCTTTATTATCCTGGGCACCCACAGAAGTTTTTTCATTTGTCATTTATTACCGCCAAGGTACCAGTCAATCAGACATCGATGCCGTAGGTCATTGGACACGAGCATTAAATGATGCAGCAATATCGCTTGATGGTACTTATTACTTGCCTTATCAAATCCATGAGACGGCCGAACAATTTAGAACTGCTTATCCAAGGCATAAAGAATACTTCTTACTAAAAAAACGTGTTGACCCAGATTTTAGATTTATTAATAAACTATGGGAAACTCACTATAAAAACTAAATTGTATAGCCTTCTATTTTAGATAACTAAAGAGTTAAACTAACCAGGTAAAATTCATTTATTGGAGAAACAATATTATGGAAGCCAGCGCATTAGCAGCTTTATTGGAAGCTTATAAAATTTCAAAATCGACCGATATCGGCAAGTTGATTCTCAGTCAGTATTTGCAAGCAGGTGAATTTGCGAAAGCCAGTGAGTTTTTGCTGGAACTGTCATTGAAGCCTGAACAGCTGGTAGAGACTATTGTTGCATTTGCGCAAGCATCGCAGCTTGATCAGTTGCAAAAAGTATTGGTAATGCAGGATGCAACCTCTATTTTGCAAGCCTTGATTGATCAGAATCAGGAAGCCCTGGCAAAGGATCTATATATTTACTGGTGTCAGCACCAACCCAATATTAAAAATATTTTTTGGGATAACCGCCTGCGTATTAATGCTGAAACTGAAGAACAAGATAGCCGTCCACGTTTACGGGTCGTGGAAAAAAATGATTTGGCAGAAGTCACTCATTTAAGTGATTACAAACAAGCAACCGTTACTTTCAAGGATGTGGTAGGCCTTGAAGCCGTAAAAGAACAAATCACCAAACGTATTATCCTGCCCTTCCAAAAGCCTTCATTCTTCCAGAAATTTAAAAAGAAAATTGGTGGTGGCGTTTTACTTTATGGCCCGCCGGGTTGTGGCAAAACATTAATTGCCCGCGCCACGGCTGGACAGTGCAATGCCAGTTTTTACAATATTCAAGCTGCCGATGTGTTGGATATGTACATTGGTGAATCCGAACAAAAGTTACGAGCTATTTTTGAAAAAGCGCGCGCGGACAAACCCTGTATTTTATTTTTTGATGAACTCGAAGCATTGGCAGGCAAACGCGAACACGCACGCAATTCAAGTACAGCCAATGTTGTCAGCCAGTTTTTAACGGAGCTTGACGGCTACTCACAAGGCAATGATGGCATTTTAATTTTGGCTTCCACCAATGTACCCTGGTCAGTTGATCCTGCTTTTTTGCGCCCCGGCCGTTTTGATCGACTCTTTTTTGTACCTCCACCGGACAAAGTTGCACGAGCCGCAATATTGCAACATCAGATGAAAGACAGACCACAGGAAAACAATATTGATTTTGATCTGATCGCCAATAAAACATCAGGATACTCAGGTGCTGATTTGGCTAATCTGGTAGAAATGGCCGCTGATGAAGCAATTGACAGTTCGATTGCACAAGGTCGCGAAGTGGCTATTTCATTTGATCATTTTCGTGAAGCTCTGACACAAAGTCGTAACTCAACGAGCGAATGGTTAACGACTGCGCGCAATTATGCACGTTACGCCAATGATGGCGGCCGCTACGATGATGTGTTGGAATTTTTGAATAAATACGGAAAATAATGATGAACCGCTATTCAATTATCGATGAACCCAAACAGCATCAATTAAATGCCTTGATTTTAAGCCCCGTGGTGATTTTATTTGCCAGTATTCTGATCCCCATGTTTATTACCCTGCCCTATCTGGGTCGGATCTGGATGCCGGCAGTCTGGTTGATTTTCAATAGTCTGTTATTAAAAAGCGCGTCAAGAGTCAAAGAAATATCTGTTTCCATACTCGCTGTGTTTTTATGGTTTTTGATTGTTTACGGTGGCGCTGATTTTATTTATACCTACGCTGAATCTGGCGGCCTGACCAAAGCGGCGCCTTATCTTCGCATATGTTCACAGGCCGCATTTTATTTTTGTTTGATGTACGTAGTTGCATTGCAATCAACTTCCTATTCACTTTACGAATACATTAGCAAACGGCAGTAATTATGTTTGAATACCAACTGCAAAGAGCCTGGTCACTTTATCATAGCGGCCAATACACAGAGGCGATTGATCAACTCAAAAATCTTTTGGGGCAAGATCCCAATCATGCGGAATCTCATGGATTACTGGCAGCCTGTTTATTGGGTGACAAACGCTTATATGCTGCAGAATATGAATTGCATATTGCGCTGCAACAAGATCCCATGCAATCTTTTTTATTTTTAATTCAGGCCAAAATTCTATTGTACAAACGTCAATTTACTAAAGCATTGCAAGCTTGTGACCATGCACTTTCACTCGCACCTGCTTATGTTGACGCCTTGCTGGAAAAAGCAGGCATTTATTTGTTACAGGATCAATTTGATAAAGCACAGGCCAGCATAGAAGAAGCTTCCCGTATTGCACCTGATCACTCGGGCATCAGCAGTGCGTTTGCATATCTGTATTTGGCAAAAGGAGATTATCGTCAGGCTGAAATATTTGCACGGGAAGCTTTACAACAAAATGCACAAAGTGAATCTGCCAATTTATTAATGGGCAGAATCCAACTGGCCCATGGCAATTTGGCGGATGCAGAATATCATGCAAAATTTGTTATTCTGAATTCCCCCAATTCAGAGCAAGCATTGGCCTTATTGGCCAATATCAAAGCACGCAAAAACTGGTTTATTGGTCTTTGGTGGCGGGCTAACAACAAGCTGGTCAATATGTCGCAACTTCGGCAAGTCAGTTATTTAATCTGCGCTTATTTATTTTTTAATTTGTTGTCACAAATTGTGGAAGACACAGGTTATCCACGCACATCGAGCCTGATCAGCTATGCCTGGCTGGCACTTGTCATCTATTCCTGGGTCGCCATTCCCATCTATATCAAAATGCTGAAAAAGGAATTAAAACGTTTTCAATTTAATCGTGATTTTTAACAATATGAAAAACTTTATTTTTGCCATGGCAATCAGTGTCTCTTCACTGACATGGGCAGACACGCCTTTTTTAGTGAAAGAAAATTTATTTGATTACACACAACCGACTACCCTGGGCTTATCCAAACCACAAGGAATCCAGCATTCAACTGTTTTTAAAGCAATTGAGGGCAAAGCCCAATACAACCATGGTGCAGTTCTGTTTCCGTTTAAGGGAAAATTATTTATCCAGTGGCAAAGTTCCATACAGGATGAAGATGCGGAAGAAACGCAGGTTCTTTTTAGTAGCAGTAAAAACGGGAAAAAATGGCAGCCCGCAAAAACTTTGGTTGCAGCGAGAAAAGATTTTATTGTGACCAATGGTGGCTGGTGGAGCGATGGTAAAACACTGATTGCTTATATTAATGTCTGGCCTAAAAACATGACGCCCAAAGGCGGCTATGTTGAATATATTTCCAGTCGTGATGGTGTTAATTGGTCATCACCCAAACGCTTATTAAATGCTGATGGCAGTGCAGTGAATGGCATTATCGAACAAGATCTTAAAGCTTTGCCCAACGGAAGAATTATCACCGCAATCCATCAACAACCGGGACTGATTGCCAAGCCTTATTTCACAGATGATCCTCTGGCCGTGAGTGGCTGGACTCAGGGTAAAATGAAAAATTTACCGCATCAACCCGGTATTAGTCGCGAACTGGAACCCAGTTGGTTTTTAAATAAAAACAATCATATTGTGATGGTATTTCGTGATCAGGCATCCAGTTTTAAAATATTGGCGGCAATCAGCACCGATAAAGGTAAAACCTGGTCAGAACCCCAACTCACCAATATGCCGGATTCCCGCGCAAAACAAAGTGCCGGAAATTTTCCTGATGGCAATGCATTTCTGATTAATAACCCCAGCGGATCAAAACAACGATCCCCTTTAACACTGACACTCAGTAAAGATGATTATTTATTTGATCAAGCCTGGTTGCTGAAAGATGAAAGTGAATTACCTGCAATGAAATATACAGGGTTATATAAACGCGCAGGTTACAGCTACCCGAAAAGCATTATCTGGAAAAATCAATTGTGGGTGAGTTATGCAGTAAATAAGGAAGATATTGAAGTTACATTTATTCCATTGAGTAAATTCTGAAACCCTGAACATATCGGCCAAACTGTTTCACTCATCCAATCGCGAATCTGTTTCACTGGTTGACTGTAAAACTTTCCTGATTTTTATTCTTGAATACCAACTTGTTTCTGTAAAAAATCACAACAATTTTTGCTTCTTTATTGAACAACCGAATTGAGCAGCTGAAGTTATTTGGATCTATGGTTTCAAAAATACCCGTTACCAAAAGTAATGCTGATCACCGGTAACAAGTTAAACTGTGGTTTACGGCGAAAATTTACAGCTTCATCTTGATTTCAACGGATATTTTTTCTATAAACTTACTCATAAAACAAGCCTTGGCAAAAGGATAATTTGCAGGCGAACCCGCTCACAAAGTCTGATGAATTTTTACAAGAATAATGTGAAGTTTGTTAACCAGTTAACTTAAACTTGTATATCAACAAGTAGCTCAAGTAATCACAAGCTGGCTGACAATCTCCCGGAGCGTATTAATCACAACAAGTAACGGAGATATGCCATGAAAGACAAATCGGTTTGGTTAATTCACCATAAGGCTTCTGTCGGCCTCGGATCCAGTTTGAATATGGATGGGTCAGAATACGCTTTTGCCGTGGGTGTGGTTTATGCGAAAAATGTTGTTGATGCTATCACGCGTTTACGCAACCATCTTGTTGACGATGATATGGATCTGGTCGATATTTCAAAATGTGAAATGTATCTGCCTGAGAATTTTGTGGCTACAACCGAAGACAATGAAGAAATCACTTCGGCAGCAACACATGCATTGTTAACCAATGAAATCATTCTGGCTTGCAGCATATCCTGCGAAGCGGATTACATGAAGATTCACCAAAAATCCAGACAATATATTGAATTGGAAACCTATAAAATTTGATTGTTGCGGATTGTTCCGGTGCAAACCGAAACAATCCGCCGCTGGTTTATACAAGGGATGATGTGATTCGACACTTAGGGAATATGTGTCAATTATAAAAATAAACACCACTCTTGATGTATTGCTGTAAGAGATGGATTTTAAAAATCACCGGAGGTCTTTATGCTTGCTTATTTCAAAACAGGCGTCAGTTTGATAGCGATTGGGCTCTTGACTATTGCTACCACCTACCCCAGCACCCAGGGTCTGGTATTTTTCTTTTCAACTTTGCTCAGCCTTTTGTTAATTCTGGCGGGTTTATTACAGTTCTGGATTGATCGCGAGATTTATTACAATCAATACAAGATCAAACAAGCAATGCCTGAACTTCTGTCTTCTCAGGAATGATAGGTAAAAAGCTCCAGACATAAAAAAACCGCCACTAACGGCGGTTTTTTTATGGGGGTATGTTTTATCGACTCGGTATTTTCAAGCCGTCAAACAAATCATCCAGATCAGCGCGTGTGTGTCGATTAAACGCTTCATTGACTAAATCCCTGGTGAGATGCGGTGCAAACTTTTGAATAAAGTCGTACATGAAACCACGCAGGAATGTACCGCGACGGAAACCGATTTTGGTCACGCTGGATTCAAACAAGTGACTTGCATCCAACGCAATCAAATCGGTATCTGTTTCGGGATTGAATGCCATTGATGCGATAATGCCCACACCCAAACCCAGTTTTACATAAGTTTTAATGACGTCCGCATCGGCAGCCGTGAACACAACCCGGGGAGCCAAACCACGGTTCAGAAACGCTTCATCCAGTTTTGAACGACCGGTAAAACCAAATACATAAGTAACCAATGGATATTTGGCGACATCTTCCAGCGTCAAGTGTGAAATTTGTGCCAATGGATGATTTTTTGGAACCACTATGGAACGATTCCAACGATAGCAAGGCATCATAATTAAATCGCTAAACAACTCCATAGCTTCAGTGGCAATTGCAAAATCCACCGTACCATCAGCCGCCATTTCCGAAATTTGCATGGGCGTACCCTGATGCATATGCAAAGCAACATCCGGATATTTTTTTATAAAATCGCCAATAACCGAAGGCAAGGCATAACGTGCCTGGGTGTGGGTAGTTGCCAGTGTCAGTGTCCCTTTGCGCTCATTACTGAATTCCTGAGCGACTTGTTTGATGCTTTCGACCTTGCGGAGTATTTCACCTGCCGTTTTTAAAATTGCATCTCCAGCGGGAGTGATACGGGTTAAATGTTTCCCACTGCGCGAAAAAATTTCCACGCCAAGCTCATCTTCCAGCAATCGAATTTGCTTGCTGATACCAGGTTGTGACGTGTACAAACTCTGTGCCGTAGCCGACACATTAAGATCGTGATGCGCCACTTCCCAGATGTAACGTAATTGTTGCAGCTTCATAAGCTCTCCGTTTGGCTTACAAACTTATTGTTTACCACAGGCTCAAAAAGAATAGCTCTGGGCTCTGTTACAACTTTAGACCATATCTGCAAAATGCAAAGTTTTCACATTCGAGTTTCGAAAAAAATTTGCTGTTCAACTCTGGTTTGCTATGCCATGCGGAACGTGGCCGGTAGCCACATGCTCTTTTGCTGAATCACAATGCATGGGTTGATCGTCAAAAAAGACATCCGCTCCATAGGCTTTCAAAAAACTTCCTTTGGCTAATCCTCCTAAAAAAATCGATTCATCAATGCGGATATTCCAGGCGCGTAATGTGCGAATAACCCGCTCATGTGCCGGTGCGGATCTGGCTGTGACCAATGCAGTTCTGATAGGGCAATCTGCATCAATAAATTCGGCTTGCAGACTGTGCAATGCCGCCAGAAATGCTTTGAAAGGACCACCACTCAAAGGCTCTTTTGCAGCGGCTTTTTCACTTTCGGTAAATGCCGATAACCCCTGGGTCTTGAATACCCGTTCCGCTTCGTCTGAAAACAACACAGCATCACCATCAAACGCAAACCGCAGTTCATCCTCGCGGCTGGACGCATTTTTGGATGCAATTAAAGTAGCCGCCGCAATTCCCTGTTCCAGTGCCTGTTTTACATCTTCCGGTTCGGTCGATAAAAACAAATGGCATCCAAAAGCCGATGCATAACGATAAGGTGAGGTGCCGCCCGAAAATGCAGCGCGGGTTATTTTTAATCCGTAATGCTGGATGGAATTAAAAACCCGCAAACCGGTATCGGCACTGTTTCGCGACAATAAAATCACTTCAACACGCGGTTCACCGGCAAGACGCTCATTCAAGCGCAATAATTTTTTGACCAGAGGAAATGCTTCACCCGGCTCCAGAATTTCATCTTCATGCTTTATTTGATATTGCGCATACGCGGCCAGCCCTTCGTTAATGTAAACCTGATGACTGGCATCCAGATTAAATAAAGCTCTCGACGAAATCGCAATAACTAATTTTTCACCAAAACCTTTTGGCATTTTCGATTTTCTCTTTTTTAAATATTTTGCCTGAGACTCACAACCCCTCCTAACCTCCACCTCCGAAGGGAGAGGGACTTTACTCCCTACTCTCTACGCAGTGAATTTAGTCCCTCCCCTTCCGAAGGGGAGGGGTTTGTTTTAAATCACTCTTCACCATCTTCTTTATGCCAATCCTCAGCCAGAATTTTTTCAAACGCCTTTTGCGTCACTGCCGGGCTCGCATAATAACCCTGATAATAATGGCAACCAAAACTGCGCAAGATTGATAGTTGTTCAGCCTCTTCCACACCTTCTGCGACCAGATCCATACCCAACAATCGCCCCATGGTGATAATAGTTTCAACCAGAACGCGATCGTTCCTGTCTTCAATAATATCGCGAATAAATCCTTTATCGATTTTGAGTGTGGTCACAGGTAAACGTTTTAAATAACTGATCGACGAATAACCTGTACCGAAATCATCCAGCGAAAAACTGATGCCATGTTCATTTAAAATTGTCATGGTAGTAATCGCTTCATCAACACGCTGGATCACTATGCCTTCTGTAATTTCCATATCCAGGGAATTATCAGGAATCAAATAATTTTCCAGCGTATCCAGAACATCTTCCACGAATGCGGCGCGCCGGAATTGTCGCGGGCTAATATTAATACTTAATCGCATACCGGCTTGCCACAAGCTATCGCTTTGCCATTTCACCAGCATTTTACAGGCTTCTTCCACTACCCACTGCCCTACTTCGATAATCATTCCCGATGTTTCCAAAACAGGAATAAAATCGATTGGCGACACCATTCCTTTGGTTGGATGGTTCCAACGTAATAGTGCTTCGGCACCGGTAACTCGGCCAGTGTACACATCAACTTTCGGTTGATAATAAAGTTCAAATTGTTTTTCTTCGAGGGCACGATGCAAATCGCCCTCCATGACCAATTGACGACTGACTTTGTCCGCCATGGATTCGTTAAAAAATTCAATGGAATCACGGCCTTTTTCTTTTACCTGATACATAGCCGTATCCGCATAACGCAACAACTCATGCACAGAATTATTTTTATCGGGATAAACCACAACACCCACACTACAGGTAACACGTAATTCCATATTATCGTGCAGATAAGGTTGTGAAATCACGCTGCGAATTTTTTCACTGATTTCACCGGCACGCAATGCAGCTGTTTCTATATTTTGATCCAGCACTGTCAACACCACCACAAATTCATCGCCGCTCAAACGTGCAACCAGATCTTCTTCTCTCACCGCCTGTTGTAAACGTATAGCAACCACTTCCAACACTCTGTCACCCACCGGATGCCCAAGCGAATCGTTAATGGTTTTAAATTGATCAAGATCGATAAACAGAACCGCACCAAAATAACCGTGACGTTCAGCACGGCGTAATTCGTGCTCCAATCGTTCAACCAATTGCAATCGATTTGGCAAACCGGTTAATGCATCATGATGAGCCATGAATTCCATTTTTGCTTGCGCATTTTTTCGTTCGGTAATATCGACCGATACAATCAACGCAACCGGTTCGTCATAAAACGACAGAGGCATAATGTGCGTTTGCAAAAATAATTGTTTGCCCGTAGCAGTTACAAATCTCTCTTCAATAACATCAAGCTGTTCATTACCGCGAATCACGCGATAATCATTTTGCAGCATGGTGTCTATATCAAATACAGAATTTTTTAATAATTGACGCACATGCAAATTGCGCATTTGTTCGGGAGTGAACCCTAATTCATTAGCCAGAGCTTTATTAGCAAATAAATAGTAGCCAGCAATATTACGTGCACCAATCATCACCGGCAGATGATCGATAATTTGCCGCAAATGTTCCTCACTTTTACGTAAAGCCAATTCAACTGCACGGCGTTTTGCCAACGACAGTTCCACCACATCCAGCAATTGATTGGAGCTGCTGATCAATTGCGCCAATTCATCGCGCCGACTTGCAGGCAAAGCCGTCAGACGATTAACACCGGGATGATCAGGGTTGATATTTTGAATTTCGCGCGACAATCTGACCAAAGGTTTGGTTAACATCGAATGGAAAATCACAAACAGCAATATCACCAACAACATATTGCGAAAAATACCGGTGATAACAGCAGTGAATGTACGATCATAAAAACCTTCCAGTGCCAGATCCATATCCACTGAAAATTCGATGCGCCCCGCAGTGCCATCCATATAGCCTGGCAGCAACAGCACATCACTGAAATCACGGGTATTGGTGGTGATGCGACTGGTCAACCATCGGGTTTTCAATTCCGGGCGCGGGTTGCTTCCCTGAGCCAGAATATTGCCGGTATCGTCGTAAATAATGACCCGATAAACATAACCATAACGCAGCAAACCATTCACTACCTCATAAGCTAATTCATCATCCAATGTGGAAACCGACCTGACTGCCGGCGGAGTCGCGACTTTTAAAATCTTGTCTATAAGTGATTCAAATTCTTTTTCCTGACTCATGAAGTCCAGATAAAACTGCACCCAGCTCATCAGAATACTCAGGATAATCGCCAAGACAACACCGATCTTGGCCAGACGAAAGGAGATACCATGAAAAAACGGGACTGACTTGTCACTCATCGGCTATCTGCAAATTTTGTTATGGGAATGCAACTGAGTATAGAACATGATCTCAGGAATCACTTTGTAAATTCTGATGAAATGTAATAAAAACCCCCGGCAATGTCACCAAAAACAACTCATTCCGCCGACAAATTTTTGACAAGCCTGCAAATATTGGCCGCCATATTGAAAAAATTCACTGTGGATATGTGACATAAAACCGTTTGTCTTTTTATTTACCAGATTAACTAAACGATACAACCTTTTGATTTTATTGTACTTTTAACAGAAGGATACGAATGGCACAAAACTCGCTTAAGCAGCATAACCAACAGATCAGGATTTAGACAAAGGCAATCTTATGCGCGATTTAACCATGATTAATACTCCATTAACCAAGGTACAAAACCCAACCCCCATCAGCAATGAAACCCGCCTGACAGCTCAACTTAAGCTGATGCAAGCATTGCAAACCAGCCTGGATCCGCATCAATTACTAACTGCTTTCTTCAAACATATACAACCCCTGGTCAGTGTTTCCGGATGCACACTGGCACTGAAGGCTCCCGAGCATATTTACAAGGCAGGGAGAATCAGCATTCACTCCTGCAATTACAGGCTCTCGACCGATGATGGATTGTTGGGGGAATTAACCCTGTCACGCAGCCGACGCTTCAGTGAAGACGAATTAATGAATATTGAAATGTTTGTCGGATCCTTTGTATTTGCTTTGCGTAATGCAATCCGCTATCAGGACGCCCTCACTCTCGCACTGCTTGACCCACTGACCATGATCGGTAATCGCAAAGCACTGGAAACCGCTATTCGTCGTGAATTACCACTGGCAGAACGCCATCATCAGGATTTATCAATCCTGATGATTGATGTCGATCACTTTAAAACAATCAATGATTCCTACGGCCACGATAAGGGCGATCAGGTGTTGGTTGCAATTGCCAAAACTATCCAGGCAGTTTGCCGCGAAACCGATTTGATTTTTCGTTTTGGTGGTGAAGAATTTCTGGTGATATTACGCAACACCAATATTCAGGGAGCACACATTATTGCCGAGCGCTTGCGACAACAGATTGCAGAAAGCAGTATTTATGCGAAAAATGGAAATATTTCACCCCATGTGAGCATCGGTATTTCATGCTTGCATCATGGCAATAAAGAAAAATCCCAGGATTTATTCAAACGTGCCGACAATGCGCTTTACAAAGCAAAATCAGCGGGGCGTAACTGTGTGATGGATGAAGAGCTGGAATCTCCCCATCCACTCTCAATATAAAATTGTTTGGGAACCACTACCGCAAGCAATCACTGTTTTCATTGCGGCTTCCACAGAAACCTGTGGCAGTAAATCCACACATTCAATCGACAGGTGATAAATCATTCCCGATGTGGGTATGGGTGCTGTGGCAACATACACAGTCACATCACCATTTTCATGCCTTGCCGTGATAATACCCGTCACTGAAACCGGCACATGCCGCCCCATAATATAAGCGCGACAAACTTCACCTTTAAGTAATGATTGGCTGCCTTTGCCACCAAAAAATTGTGATACCAGATCGTTGATAGTGCCGTAACCCGGTGCAACTTTTCCCAACCATTGATCTATCCATTCATGCATCCAGTGACCGATGTTGGTTTTCACCAACAGACCAATCGTAAAACAAGCCACCATTAGCAGAATAACTACGGTAAAATCAGCCATTATGTTGGTAATAGTAGCTTGCTCAACCAACCAATGGCTCAAGGGTTGGATTAAAGATTGCAAACTATTCAGAATCCAATCAGCTAACCAGATAAAAATGGCTATTGGCAGAACAACCGTTAATCCACCCAATAAAGTGATAGTAATAAACGAGCGAATGCGTTTCATAGTGTTTGTCCGATTAGTCAAAAACAGAGTGCCCTGATAATGCGACATCATTGTTACACAATATTAGTGAAATTATGCCTGCTCAGTGCCGTAAATTTTAGCGCTGTAAATTTTGCGTCAACCCATATTTCCTATGAGGTGATAGCAGAGCGTTACCACAACCCGCAATTATTTACCCAGGGATTGGAAATGCATGATGAAAAAATTTACGAATCATCCGGTCTCTATGATAAATCGGAGTTGTTGATTTACCCGCTTCGCCTCAACGAATCAAAGTGGGCGCAAATGACGGGCAAACCTGAATTCAGTTTCAAACTTCCCCGAAAATATTTTGCTGAAGGCATCAGCGTATTTAATGACAAAATCTATCTCTTGACCTGGAACGAAAAAAAATTATTTGTTTTCGATTTGAAAACCCGTGCTGAATTAAAACCAATGCGTTACAAGGGTGAAGGCTGGGGTCTGACACACAATGACCAATACCTGATTCGCAGTGATGGCAGTGCAACCTTATATTTTCATCATCCGGATAATTTCAAAGTTGCAAAAAAATTGGATGTTAAACAAAACAATCAACCAATTAACCAATTGAATGAACTGGAATTTGCAATGGGTTTTATTTGGGCCAATCTTTGGTATCAACACAAAATTATCAAGATCAACCCCGATACCGGTGAAGTGGTTGGTGAACTGGATTTGCAAAAAATAGCCACTCAACATTATGACAATACCGAAAAAGTACTTAACGGTATTGCCTGGGACGAACAACGTCAGGGCTTTTGGATTACCGGAAAATGGTGGCCAAAAATGTATTTGATTAAAGTGAAACCCTCACCCTAGCCCTCTCGACAACGACTCCATGGTTGTTCTACCTCCTACATCCATGCAGTCGTCCCGGAGGGAGAGGGACAGTTCCCCACTTTGAAAAAGGGGGGCTAGGGGGGATTTAAAATCTACAGAGTATTCACCATCTTAAATCCCTCCCCCGCCTCCCTTTTTCAAAGTGAAGCGCCTGTTTAGCTTTTCACCGCTGCAGATAAAATCGAATTCATCATACCTGCACCCGATGCTAACCAACCGCCATCAACCGGAATAATAGCGCCACTAATATAAGTGGCGTATTCAGAAGATAAAAATAAACAGGCGTTGGCAATATCGTCAGTTGACCCCATGCGTTTTAATGGCACAGATTTTTTTACCACTTCACGAATATTGTCATTGGGAGCAAGACGTTTCATTCCTTCAGTATCATCAATCGGCCCCGGCACAATCGAGTTAATGCGAATACCTTCTGATCCCCACTCAACACAAAGTGTTTTAGTGATCATATCCACGCCCGCTTTGGCCGCACACACGTGCGACTGTGCAATCATAGCGACCGACGCTTGCGGAGCTGAAATATTAATGATGGATGCACCGGGTTTTTGCAAATAAGGATACACCGCTTGCATCACATGAAAAGTTCCCAACAAATCAATATCAACAACCGTTTTAAATGCATTGGCCGACATACCGGTTGCCAATGCCGGAAAATTTCCCGCTGCGCCGGAAACAACAACATGCCATCGCCCTATTTCTTCTGTTAATTCTGTAATCTTATTTTTTAATGCTTCAGCTTCACGCACATCAACTGCTCGTCCTGCCATTTTTTTTGCAGACAAACTTCTTAACGCGACCAAGGTTTTATCCACTTTTTCCTGCGAGCGACTCATCACCGCGACATTCGCTCCTGCTTTGGCAAACGATTCTGCAATACCACGATTAATACCACTGGTGCCGCCGACGACTAATACGTTTTTTTGATTGAAGTTGAACATGTGAATTTACCTTTATTGTTTTATATCCAGCTTATCCCCCCTCTCCCCCCGCCCTCTCCCACAAGGGGCGAGGGAGCCGACTCCCCACATAATTTATTACGGAGTCATATCTGTCCCCTCTCCCCTTGTGGGAGAGGGTTAGGGAGAGGGGGCTCTTAAAAAAAATTCAAAACCGAGAAAAATCCGGCGCCCTCTTTTCAAAAAATGCCATCACTGATTCCTTGCATTCTTCCGATCCCAATCCTTCAGCAAAAGCTTTGTATTCCACTTGCAAACATTGATCAATTACCATTTGATTTTGTGATAACAATGCTTTTGTTCGTTTCACCGCCGATGGCGGTTGCTTCGCTAATTTTGCAATTTTTTCTTCGGCATATTCATGCAATTCATCCCAGGCGACAGCGGCAGTTGCTATTCCCAATTCAGCCGCTTTTGCTCCGGAAAAAGATTCACCCAATAAAAATAATTCTGCTGCTTTGGTTTTGCCAATCAATCGCGGTAATAAATAGCTACTGGCATATTCAGGGCATAAACCTAAATTCACAAAAGGCAATTGCAGTTTTGCATCATCCGCTACATACACTAGATCACAATGCAATAATAAGGTAGTCCCTATCCCAATAGCATAACCTCTCACTACTGCCACAACCGGTTTTTCCGAGTGCATTAATGCGTTGATAAATTGAACAACCGGATGATCATCACGAATCACCGGGTCATTCATAAAATCCATTAAATCATTCCCACTGGTAAAAAATTCATCATGACCTTTTAGCACCAGCACGCGGATTTCCGATGCTTGATTCGCCTGTGCAATAACATCAGCCAATGCGGAATACATAGCTAATGACAAGGCATTTTTTCGCTCGGGACGATTGAGTTCAATAGTCAGCACTCTGTCTTGTTGATGCACAAGAACCTGTGGGCAGAGAGATTGAATCATAATTTTTCCTTGAATCTGTGATGATTTTGTCGATGAGTATAGTCGCAGACATCAAACTAATCCTTAAAAAATCCAAAAAACGATCCTATACAATTTGACTATTAAGATGCTGTGTTAATAGGTAAAATCGCTGGCTCATTTTTACTCCAGTTATTGACCCCCTATGAATATTCGAGACCTGCTTAACCACAGAGTTTTACAAGCCATGCAAACCTGTGGCATTCCTGCTGATTTGCCCGCATTGATTGCCCCCGGGAAAAAAACCGGTTTTGGTGATTATCAAGCCAACTGCGCCATGGGTGCAGCAAAACAAATGGGCAAAAACCCACGGGAATTGGCCGCAGCCATAGTAGCGGCACTGAATCTTGATGGTATCGCCAGCAAGGTGGAAATCGCAGGTCCCGGTTTTATCAATATCGATTTATCCGCTGAATGGTTAGGCAAATGCCTCGCCCAGGCACAAATGGATTCACGCCTGGATATTCCGCAAACCCAAAATCCACAAACTGTTGTGATTGATTATTCAGGCCCCAATCTCGCCAAGGAAATGCACGTCGGCCATTTGCGATCCACCATTATTGGTGATGCTTTGGCAAGATTACTGGAATTCCAGGGCCATAAAGTGATTCGCCAAAATCACGTAGGCGATTGGGGTACACAATTTGGAATGTTGATTGCCGAGTTGGAAGAACAACTCGCGCACAACAACAAAATGGATTTGAAGGACCTGGAAGTATTTTATCAGCAAGCCAAAAAACATTTTGATGATGACGAAAATTTCGCACAAAAAGCCCGTAATTATGTAGTGCGATTGCAATCCGGCGATGCACAAATGCAACAACTTTGGCAACAATTCAAAGATTTGTCGCTCGCACACAGCAAAGAAATTTACCAAAACCTGAATGTCACCCTGACAGATGCCGATGTGCGCGGCGAAAGTTTTTATAACGACGATCTGGCACCTTTGGTTGAAGAATTAAAAACAAAAGGTTTCGCGCAAGAAAGTGAAGGGGCGCAGGTTGTATTCCTTGAAGAGTTGGCCGATAAGGATGGCAATCCCTCACCGGTTATTATTCAAAAACAAGGTGGCGGTTATTTATACGCAACGACCGATTTAGCGGCATTACGTTTTCGAGTCAATCAATTAAATGCCAATCGCATTATGTATTTTATTGATGCAAGACAATCACTGCATATGCAACAAGTGTTTACGGTTGCACGTAAAGCCGGTTTTGTTGACGCTTCTGTAAGCCTGGAACATTTGGCTTTCGGTACCATGATGGGCGAAGACGGAAAACCGTTTAAAACCCGTAGTGGCGGCACAGTTAAATTGGCTGATCTGCTGGAGGAAGCAGTTGAACGCGCTACTATTTTGGTGAAAGAAAAAAATCCTGAATTGGCAGAAAATGACATCAATGAAATTTCACGCAAAGTGGGTATAGGCTCGGTGAAATATGCCGACCTGAGCAAAACACGCACCAACGATTACATTTTCAATTGGAACTCAATGCTGAGTTTTGAAGGCAACACCGCACCTTATTTGCAATACGCTTACACACGAGTACAAAGTATTTTCAGAAAAGCGGAAATTGATCCACAAACAATCTCATCCGCCATTTTGATTCAAAACGAACAAGAAAAAAATCTGGCGATTAAATTATTACAATTCAGCGAAACACTGGATCAAGTCGCCCGCGAAGCTATGCCGCATGTGTTGTGCACATATCTATATGAACTCGCCAGTTTGTATATGACTTTTTATGAAGCCTGCCCGATTTTAAAAGAAGGCATTCCGGAAGACTTACGCTACAGTCGTTTACGTTTGTGTCATTTGGTTGCAAAAACAATTGAGAAAGGATTGGATTTGTTGGGGATTGAGGTGATGGAGAGGATGTAGGCTGGGGTGAAAACCCCAACAAAATTCTTTGATCGAGATCCAATGTTGGGGTTTGCACCGGTTTGCACCCCAACCTACAAATGACTCGACGAAATCAGAAATTCCTTCAAATTATCCTAAAACTATAACTATAACTTTTTACTAACCCACATTTTTATTTCAGCTGATGCAACTTCAACAGATTCACTGTTCGTAAGAGAAACAATAACCGTCGCTTCATAACCTTCAGTAGAAACATAAAATTCACTCGCGGGATAGGCACGCGCTATTATTTTACCGAATGCTTTTTGCAAGTACTTTACTTTCATTTCTTTCGGAATCCAACGCATACCAGAGGGAATACTGACATCAGTCATTAGCCCACCACACAACTCCGCCAAATTACAAAGTGCAATGGCATGAACACTACCTATGTGATTCTGTATAGCTCTTTTTTGATTTATGCGACCCACACAAAGATTTTTCTCCAGTGTCATTATTACAGGAGATACGCTGGAAAAATACGGAGCTTTAAAACACACTATTTTTGAAAAAACCCAACGCCCAAATGCCCCACCGCCCAATTTTGACCACAACCGAAAGGCTGATGAATTTGAAGACATTTAGCCACTCCTTAAATGCGTCTATGCTTGTTGGATAAAAAGTAAATGTAAAAACCTACAAAGACAAAAACTGGAATGATAAAAATTGACAACAACCCATAAACCCTTAGTGTCGCGAAATACCATTTCGGATTAAATTTAAACTTAAATACAATTACAGAACACAGAACAAGACCGGGAATCAAAAGTATCAACGCCTGAATTTGATTCACTATAGTAGCCGCGACCAAACCCGCCATATTTTTAGGATCACCATAGAACTGGATAAAAGATTTAACAGCTGAAAAATAGTCAAGAGCCTCAATAAAAATAGGCGTTAATAAAAACAACCCCAAAATCCCCAATCCATTCATCTTGGCTATGCTGTAGTTTTTACCTAAACTCGCCGCGCTCGTTAAGTCTGCTTTAGGTGTTCGATACATATCATTCATTTTTTTCCCTCCCTTTAAACAGCATTTTCATATAATTATTTTTTTGAAAAAAGTTGAACAACCTGGCAGCGTCCTTTGTTCAAATACTAATTTTTATAGTAGTGCCGGGCCGTAGTACCAATTTTTCAAGTCGGCCCAGGCAGGATGAGCTGCATTAGTGCAATCGTTTGATGCATCACTAAACCAAAGTTGGACATTTCTGTCGCTCAACTTGGCTGACATCGCAATCGACAGCATTGCTTTACACGCATCTGGTGTAACGCCATTGTAATGTTCCGATACTGAACACAAATAAACCCAATTCATATTTCCAAATGAAAGAGTAAGAACTCCACCGCCGTTTACAACAACATTATTGACCTTGCCTATACAATCATAAGCCTGAGCTGAAGAACTAAAAAACAATATAGACGACAAAAAATACAATGCTGCTTTTTTCATAAAATCTCCAAATCCAATAAAAAATTTAACCTAATCCCATATCTACAAAAAATATGCTGAAAAATATTTTCTAAGACCTTTGCACTAATCACATTTTCGTTTAGTCATCCCTGCGAAGGCAGGGATCCAGTTTTTGATTTCATCGAAATTTTTTAACTGCTGGATTAGCTTCGCTGGTCTGACGGCTCCTGCCTTCGCAGGAATGACGATGGAGTTCTGATTCCTACAACTCCCCCTCAAACTCTTCCGAATCCGCTCCAAATTCATCTTCTACTTCGCCATTTTTAATTAAATAATTGCGTCGATCCAGATAAGCGTCGCGGATGAAGGTGTATTTGTCGCCAGTGATATTTTCTTCGAGAGGTAACAAGCTGGCGCGGGTGTCGAGTAGTGACATTGCGCGTACTGATAAATTGGTTTGATCATGTTTGATATAGGTAATGGGATCTGTGTACCAATCAATTGGTTTTGCAAAACCATCACGCAAGGTGCTTGGTCCTAAAAATGGAAGCACCAGATAATTGCCCTGCCCTACCCCCCAAACGCTGAGAGTTTGACCGAAATCTTCTTTGTCGTCCGATGGAAGCTTCATATGCTTGGCGACATCAAATATACCGGCGATGCCAAGTGTTGAATTCACTAAAAAACGACCTGTGTCATGTGCTGCACCTTTTATATTGCCTTGCAGCACACCGTTTAACGTACTCGGCACTTCACCGATATTGGAAAACACATTGCTGATTCCACGCTCCATTAAATCAGGGGTTATGAAGCGATAACCTTTTGCGACAGGTTTTACACACCAGCGATCCAGCGTGTCATTGAATTTAAAAATTGCCCGATTAAAACCTTCCCAGGGATCAACCTCTTTTATTGTTTCATCTACAACAGCTTCCTGCCCCACATCCTCTTGCGCTACAACCGGCATTGCCAACAAACAAGCAATGATAGATGGCAATACAACAGCTTTCTGAATTTGCATAAAAAACTCCGTTAACGATTCAAAACCCCTGCACTCTAGCGAATGCACATCCAATCAACAACCAAAAAGATCACAAGATCAATTCAGTATATGTTCAGCCAAACCGACGCCCGCCTGACTCATGGTGAGATAAGTAGTGTCCGCCCCCGCCGCATTAATTTGCTCTGCCTCTTCGGGATAAAGACAATGGGACACTATTTTGCCGGCAAAACCTCTTTCGCGTAATTTTTTTGCAGCGATCATTTTTGATTCGAGATCACTCATACTCAGAATGACGGCCGACACATTTCCCATATCCAATCCCTGCCAAAAAAACGGATCTTCTGCATCCGCAAACGCAATATTGAAACCCTGTTCTTTGAGTGTTTCAACTTTTGCCGGATCAGAATCCAGCGAAGTTAATTTCACATTTCGTTGAAGTAAATAGTTGTACGCCGATGATCCTGTACGTCCCATACCGAACACCAGCACTTCTGCATCATCCAGGGAAACAGGTTGTTGATCAGGATGATGAGTATGACGTTCAAAACGATTCAAAATTCCACAATAGCGTTCATAAAGATGATGTGCAAAACGATTTAAAGGCGCGGACAATACAAAAGACAAAGCCAAAGCCAGTGCCAAAGGAACTATCATCTCCGGCAATAAAACACTGGCCATGATTAACGCAAATTCACTGTAGTTACTTAAGGCCAGGCTTGATAAAAATGCGCTGCGCGCACGCAATTTTGCGCCTGTCATCAATAAAAAATACATCAGGGCTTTTACAGGAATTAATAAAGTGACCAATATTGCAAACCACCATGTTTGCGCATCGGGTAAACCTTTGGAACCAATTTGTAAAAAAAATCCCACCAAAAAAATTTCTTTTACACTCCATAAAA
>CBFGPN010000032.1:0-27719 GCA_965650675.1 uncultured Cellvibrio sp. | reverse complement strand
AGAACTTCAATCTGCTCCCTCTCCCTTGATGGGAGAGGGTTGGGGAGAGGGTGTTGTCAATTAGCTTCGCGCAATATAATCGATGGCGGCGTAGTTACAACCCGGCGACAAGAAAAATATCCCATTAACATTAACAACAAACTGCCAGAGATGGGTGAGGCCAGCCAATAAAGGTAATGCGGTTGAATCGGAGTATCCAGAACCCAGACTTGTAGTCCGAGCAACAAAACTTCAGCACCGATGATGGCGATAAGCCCGGCGAGGAAACCCAGAATCGCAAATTCAACCAAAATGCTGCCTAAAATTAATTGGCGCGAACTGCCCAACGCACGCAATAAACCCGCTTCTTTTTTGCGATTATCGACACTGCTGATCACTGCGGCAAATAACACCAAACAGCCGCCGGCCAGGGTGAGAAACAACACCAGCAATACACCGTCACTCACTTGCTGAATAATTTTTTGGATTTGCGCGATGATGCGATCCAATTCAATGACTAAAATGCTGGGGTTTTCTTGCAGCAATTGATTGATCACCACTTTTTGTTCGGGCGCCAAATAAATGCTGGTGATTTCAGTGGGCGAATATTGATCCAGCGAACCGGGTTCAAAAATAAAAAAGAAGTTGGGTCGCATGCTTCGCCAATCCAAACTGCGGAAGCTGGATACTTCAGCATGTAGAATTAATCCACCAATAGAGAAAGTCAGTTTATCGCCCAGTTTTAAACCAATTTCTTTGGCGGTGTTTTCTTCAACGGAAACGCCGGGAATATTTTTTTCAGAGCGCTGCCATTTGTCCCACCATTCGCCCTGAGTAATTTTATTATCTTCTGCCAGCGTACTGGCGAAAGTAATATTTAATTCACGGCGCAGTGCATTGCTAAGCGCTTTTTGTTCTTCAGTGGTATCCAGATCATTAATCTGCGTGAGACGCGCGCGCATCATGGGGTAGACAGGTTCTGGTTTGACCTGATTGTTTTGCAAAATTTGTTTAATCGACGACATACTTTCTGGTGGAATGTTCACCAAAAAGTGATTGGGCGCATCCGGCGGAATTTGCACTCGCCATTCTTCGATTAAAGAGGTGCGCACAATCACCAAGGTATAGAGCAACATAATGGCAATTGAGAACACCATAATTTGAATCAAACTCTGGCCGGGTTTACGCAAAATAGCCGCGAAAGCCAAACGCCAATAACCACCTAATTGTCTGATCAGTTTTTTTGCCAACCACAATAAAATTGCAGCAACCACCAAACTCACCAGAACCACTACTGCCAAGCCTGCGCAAAGCGTTAGCGCCAAACTCATATTGCGGCTGAACATCATGATTAGCAGCAAGACTGCAACCAGTGCAAAAATGCCTTGCATCCAAATTTGTGGCTGCAACACTTTTAATTCGCGACGCAAAATTTTCAACGGCGATACCGAAGGCAAATACCAGAGTGCAGGTAAAGCAAAACAAATCAAGCAAATAAATCCACTGGCGTAACTACGCAAATAGGCCATCCACTGCGCATCACCCAAACGAATTTGATAAGCCTTTTGTACGGATATAGCAATCAGTTGTTGCATAGCTTCGCCAATCAACAAACCGATTGCCGAGGCAATCGCAGCTAAAATAACTAACTGGAAAAAATACAGCTGACGCACTTTGGATGCCGATGCGCCCAAACTTTTCATCAAAGCAACTTGATCTGTGTGACGATCCGAAAATTGTCGCGCTGCAATTGAAATGGCTACACCGGCAAGTAATACCGCAATCACCGCCGTTAACAATAAAAATTGTTGACTGGTTTGCAGAGTGCGCCCGACTCTTTCTTGTGAGTCATTTACATCGCGAATGCGTTGGTGTTGGCTTAATTGAGGTTTTAATTCCTCCAACAGATTTTGCAAATCAGTTTGCGATTCAGAAGCCAGTAACCATTTGTAATCGATGCGGCTACCGGGCTGTATTACTTTAGTCGCAGGCAAATCCTGATAATTCATCAAGAGTCTTGCACCGAACATACTAAACGGACTGGAACTGTCAGGCTCGGCGATCATCACATGAGTAATTCTCAGAGGTAATTCACCAACATATACCTGATCGCCTAACTTAATTTTTAACAAGGGCAATAAACGCGAATCCGCCCAGGCTTCACCTTGCGCGGGTCCTTGAAATACTTTTTCAATCGCTGATTGCTCGAAAGTAAAAGCTTGCTTGCTGATTTCAAAATGACCGCGCAGCGGATAACGCTCATCCACAGCTTTCACAGACGCCAAATGCATTTCATCACCGGCGAATACCATTGATGAAAAATGGGCGGAGCGAGTATGTTTTACATTGCCTTGCTCTGCTAGCGATTCCCATTCCGGATTATGGGGTTTTGATCCACTAATAACCGCATCAGCACCCAATACCGAATTGCTTTCGTTAATTAATGTGGATTGCAAACGTGAGGTAAAAACAGAAATGGCGGCTAGGACTGTAACAGCGAGAACAATCGACAAGCTAAGCAGTTTTAATTCACCGCTGCGCCAATTTCGTTTTAACAAATGAAAAGACAACATAATTAATCCTGTTTATTGCAAATTCAAGCAACCAATACACTCTCTTTCAGACTGTCGAAAAAAGCGATTTTTTCGTCAAGCCTACAGGGATGTATCCACGGCGTGTCTGAAAGAGACTGTATTGATTGCGGAATTTTCGTTTGCAACCAACTCACCTGCCGCCAATTGAATGCGGCGCTGACAGCGTTGTGCCAATCGTTCTTCGTGAGTGATTAAAATCAAGGTGGTTCCCTGATCAGCATTTAACGAAAATAATAATTCGATAATTTTTTCGCCGGTATGCGAATCCAAATTACCGGTTGGCTCATCGGCAAACAGAATTTTAGGTTCGCACGCAAATGCACGGGCAATCGCCACGCGTTGTTGTTCACCACCCGACAATTGTTGTGGGTAATGCTGAAAGCGTTGTGCCAACCCCACGCGTGTTAAAAAGTTTTCAGCTTTGCTTTTGGCTTGTTTATCGCCGCGCAATTCCAACGGCAGCATTACATTTTCCAAAGCAGTCAGCCCAGGTAACAATTGAAAGGATTGAAAAATAAATCCCACATAATCTGCGCGGACTTTTGCCCTGCCCTCTTCATCCATATTGGTAATAATTTGCTGATTAATAATCACATCGCCAGTTGTTGGCAAATCCAAACCGGCTAATATACCTAACAAAGTGGATTTACCTGAACCCGATGCACCGGTGATGGCAAGTGATTCACCTTGTGCAACACTCATATTAACCGGATGCAAAATCACCAGCTCGCCTTCTTGCGTTTCAACTCGTTTGGTAATAGCTTTTGCTTCAACAATTACGGGACTTTCGATTACAGGGTCTTCGATTACGGGGCATTCGATGGAATCTGTCATGCTTTTTCCTGATAAGTTTCCTGATGTGAAATAAATCTGTACTCTATTGGACGTACGAATAGTTTAATTGGATTTCATTCTAGTGATTTAGGGGTATCAACTCTATGCGCCATTTCAGAATTTACTTGTTTTTACTCCTTGTGACATTTGTCAGTTATGCCCATGCAAATGAAACCCGCATTCTGGTTTTGGGTGATAGCCTGAGCGCGGGCTACGGTATTAATGTGGAAAAAGGATGGGTAGCTTTGCTCCAACAGGAATTAACGAAAAAAAATTCAATCAAGATCATTAATGCCAGTGTGAGTGGTGAAACTACAACTGGCGGCAAAGCACGATTACCGCAACTGTTGAAAAGTCATCAGCCGCAGATTGTCATTTTGGAATTGGGTGGCAATGATGGATTACGCGGACAACCGATTGGTATGATCAAAAAAAATCTTAACGATATGATCAAAATGATCGACAAAACCGGTGCCAAAACTTTATTGGTCGGCATTCAAATTCCACCCAATTATGGTGAACGTTATACGCAATCTTTTGTCGCCATTTATGCGCAATTAGCAGACGAATATGAATTGCCGCTGGTACCCTTTTTATTGGAAGGTGTTGCCACCCATACCGAATTGATGCAAAACGATGGTATTCACCCTACCGAGGCAGCACAACCGAAGGTATTGGCGAATGTATTTCCTCATCTTGAAAAAATGCTAGCGCCATAATTTTGTAATAGACCCCCGCTAGACTACAAACTGGTCATCGGGAGGTCTGTATGGCATCCAATCATTTACAACTCGCCAAAATCGCTCATCAACTGGATGGCAATCTGCAACGCATCAAACCGGTTTTTTATTTCCAGCGTTATTGGCAATATCGCCAATGGTTAGCGCAACAAAACCGCAAAATCCCAAGCAATAAACCGCTGGTAATACTGGATTTTAAAGATACCCGCATCGATGGCCCACAAGGGCGACGTTTTTATTCTTTATTTATCTATTTTGTGCGCGCCGGATTTTATCCTGTGCTGCGCGATAATTATTTATTTCTCGGCAATATCCAGGAAAAACAAAAAGCCTTTTGTTTGCAGGAACAATTTTCGGTATTGGAAAAAACCTCTGACCTGCCGGATGACTACTTGTTGGTGACTGACAAACATTTTTCCAGTTTGATGGCGAAAGCACGCAAAATTATTCATGTGAATTTTAAACCGGATTATCAAACCAGCGATCCTTGCTTTCCTATGCCTTTCCCCATGTTCCCGGCAATTTATGCCACGGGGCAGGATCAACAATTGGAATGCTTGCGCTCCACTCCCAAGCACTGGCGAATATTCTTTGGTGGTGATGCACAAACAGAAAAATATAATAAATCCAGCATTCGTGAGATTTATCAAAAACTCACCCGCAGTGATATTTTTGCGTTAATGCAAAAACATTTGTCTGCTGAAAAATTGTTAATACTCAGCAATCAGGACGATTTGGAAATCGCACAGGATCTGCAATTAAATCTGCTGGTGTTAATGAACAATCGTCAATGCAAAGTTGCACCCGAACAGTGGTTAGCAACTCTGGCACTCAGCGAATTTTTTCTGGCATGCCCCGGCGTACGATACCCTATGTCACATAATACAATCGAGGCTATGGCGGTTGGCAGCATTCCGATTATTCAGTACCCGGAAATGTTTTATCCGGCATTGGAAGATGGAAAAAATTGTTTGGTGTTTGAAAATGAAGAATCGTTGCTTTATGCAATCGAACGCGCAATGCAGATGAGCCATCAGGAGAAACGGCAACTCAAACAAAATGCCATTGATTACTACGATCAATACCTGGCCCCGAAAATTACCATTGAACGTTTATTGGATTTTAGGCCCAGACGTATCAGCTTGCGTTTGTTGCCGTTTTTGAAAGATGGGGGGGGATTTGCCTAACAAGCTTGCAAATAATCAATCAATAACTGCAGAGAATAATTACCGCGATATTCGTTAATATCCAATTTATAAACTGCATGAATTTTTTTGATTGCATTATTTGGCCACAGTGTTGGATCAATATTAAATGCAATAGCTTCTACCCAACCAGCTTGTTGTTGATCTAGCGACAGCATCAGTTTTAAATGTTTATCACCAACCAATTTTTGTTGCAGAACAAAAAAATCACCTTCAAATACAGGCTCAGGGAAGTGTTGCCCCCAAGGTCCTGCATCACGCAATTGATTGGCTAGTTGCATAGATAACTCATTCGAAGTTAACTCACCGTCAGTTTGAATCACAGCCTGCAAATCCGCTTCGGTCAATTGGCGACGCACTTCGTCATCAAAAGCTTTTGCGAAAGCCTCGAAATCTTTTCGCTGCAGACTCATACCAGCAGCCATGGCGTGACCGCCGAATTTTTCCAGAAGCTCTGGATGTTTTTTTGCCACCACATCCAGCGCATCGCGAATATGCAACCCGGGGATAGAACGCGCTGAGCCTTTTATCAAGCCATCGCCAGCATCAGCGAACACAATCGTTGGTCTGTGATATTTGTCTTTAATACGCGAAGCTAAAATTCCAATCACACCCTGATGCCAGGTTTCATCGAATAGACATAAACCCCAAGGCAAATTGTTTTCATCCATGTGCAATTGTTTTTGCAGCATACGAATTGCTTCTTGTTGCATGCCGGATTCAATCGCTTTGCGATCGCGATTTAATTCATCCAGTTGCAACGCCATCTCGCGAGCTAACGCGGGTGTTTCACACAATAAACATTGAATACCCAGCGACATATCATCCAATCGACCAGCCGCATTTAAACGCGGACCTATGGCAAAACCCAAATCGCTGGCGACCAATTTATTCGGCGTTCTACCGGCGACTTCCAGCATCGCATTAATTCCCGGCCTCGCCTGGCCTGCACGCATGCGCGCCAAACCTTGAGCCACTAATACACGATTGTTGTGATCGAGTGGCACCACATCAGCAACGGTTCCTAATGCAACCAGATCCAAAAAACTTGCCATATTGGGTTCGGCAATTCCACTTTCCGCAAACCAACCCATCGAACGCAACTCTGCACGCAGTGCATTCATCACATAAAAAATCACACCAACACCCGCTAAATTTTTACTTGGGAACGGACAACCAGGTTGATTGGGATTCACTATGGCATCAGCGTCAGGTAAAAATTCTCCCGGCAAATGGTGATCGGTAATAATGACGGCGATTCCCAACTCACGCGCCGCATTCACACCTTCGATACTCGATATTCCGTTATCGACTGTAATAATCACATCCGGCGTTTGCGCTGCTGCCACTGCAACAATTTCCGGTGTTAATCCATAACCAAATTCAAAACGATTAGGCACTAAAAAATCAACATTTTTTAATCCCATCGCACGCAAGGCCAACACACCCAACGCACTACTGGTTGCACCATCCGCATCAAAATCGCCGATGATCATAACTTTCGCTTGCGCAACTACTGCATCCGCCAAAATAGCAACGGCCTCATCCAATCCTTTGAAGTTGGGCTTTAATAATTGTGCGAGTGAATATTGCAATTCGTTTTCGTGTTTGATGCCACGAGAGGAATAGATGCGTTGTAGTAACGGGGGAATTGTTTGTGGAAACTCTGTGTTTTCAAACGTTTTGCGTTGGCGGATGATTTTTTGCATTAAGTTCTTTTTAAATATGTTTGATTTGGAAGATTGAATTTCTTTTGGAGTTTTACCCCTCTCCCCTGCCCCTCTCCCACAAGGGGAGAGGGGAATTGGTTCTGTTCAAAGTTTTACCTGAACTCATTTCTTTCAAGCTTATCCATTTTTTCCTTCAGAACTCAAAGCTGCTCCCTCTCCCTTGATGGGAGAGGGCTGGGGAGAGGGTGTTTTGCTTTGCAAAGCATTCCAAATTTCATCCAAGACATTTTTTGTTTGCTTTGTTAACTGATGATTCCAAAATCGTAAAACGTTAAACCCTTGTTCCTTCAACCAGTAATCTCTATTTTCATCGTGACTTTTGTTCTCAAGATGCTGGGACCCATCCAACTCAATAATCAACTTTGCCTCATAACAAACAAAATCCACTATATATCTGGCAATAGGTTCCTGACGCTTGAATTTAAATCCTGAGAATCGTTTTCCGCGTAAATAACGCCACAATTTTTCCTCGTATGGCGTTTGTGTTTTGCGAAGTTCTCTAGCTCTTTGTGCTGTCCAGGTTTTCAAATCATCCATGATTTTCCGATCTATTTCCTCACATTAGCCTTAATAAATTCCTGAACCTTTTTCAATTCCTGTGGCAGCACTGTGAAACGTTCTTCACGTTCAAATAAATCTTTCATGTGATGCGGCAATGCCGGATCTTGATCTTGTCCTGCTTTGCGAACAGCTTCGGGGAATTTTGCCGGATGTGCAGTTGCCAAACACACCATGGGAATATCCTGACGACGACGGGTTTTGCGAGCAGCTTCAACACCAATTGCCGTGTGAGGATCAAGCAAGTAACCCGTGTTTTCAAATACATTCCGAATCACATCAATAGTGACTTGATCGCTCACACCATAACTGGTGAACAATTCGCGTGCGCGTGAGAGTGCGGATTCTTTGAGAGTCATGCTGCCCGATTTGAAATCGTCCATTAGCTGACGAATGGCATTGCCGTCGCGATCATATAAATCAAACAACATACGTTCGAAATTGCTCGACACCATAATATCCATACTGGGTGACAAAGTATGTTGCAATTGATGTTTGCTGTGATCGTTGCTGCTGATGCAGCGATGCAAAATATCGTTGCTGTTGGTGGCAATCACTAATTGATCAATTGGCAAGCCCATTTTTTTCGCGAGATAACCTGCAAAAATATCACCGAAATTTCCAGTCGGAACAGAAAAAGCCACAGGCCGATGTGGAGAACCTAATGCGAGACCTGCATAAAAATAATAAACAATTTGCGCCATGATGCGCGCCCAGTTGATTGAATTAACTGCAACCAACTGACGACCTTCTGGCAAAAAAGATTGATCAGCAAAACTGGCTTTCACCATATTTTGGCAATCGTCAAAATTACCTTTGAGTGCGATGTTAAACACATTTGGCGCTAACACACTGGTCATTTGACGACGTTGTACATCAGACACACGATTGTGCGGATGCATGATAAAAATATCGATGTTATCGCAACGGCGGCAACCTTCGATGGCAGCTGAACCTGTATCACCGGAGGTCGCACCCATCACCACTACTTTTTGATTGCGTTTTTTCAATAAATGATCAAGCAAGTGACCTAAAAATTGCAATGCAAAATCTTTAAACGCCAGTGTTGGACCTTGAAACAATTCCAAAATCCATTCGTTGTGTGCAGTTTGCACCATGGGTGCAATCGCATCGTGACGAAAAGTTTCGTAAGCTTTGGCGATAATTGCTTTGAAATCAGCATCGCTAATCGCACCCGCGACAAACGGCTTCATTACATTAAAGGCTAAGTCTTGATAAGAAAGCCCTGCCCAGGATGCAATTTCTTCTTTGGAAAATTGCGGCAAGGTTTCGGGAACATAAAGCCCACCATCGGGTGCCAAACCTGTTAACACCACATCTTCAAAACTGAGTGCGGGCGCTTGGCCGCGAGTGCTGATGTATTTCACGATTGTTTAAACCTGTTAACTATATTGCAGATATTTTCCCCCTCTCCCCTGCCCCTCTCCCACAAGGGGAGAGGGGAATTGGTTCTGTTCGAATGATTACTTGAACTCGTATTTCTCAAGCTTATCTTCCATTTCTTTAAGAACTCAAATCTGCTCCCTCTCCCTTGATGGGAGAGGGCTGGGGAGAGGGTGTTTGTTTACTTCAAACTCTCAACACGAATGCGCTGAACTTTACCGCTGATGCTATCCAAAGATTCGATGCTACGAATCGCAGCGGCCAATTTCTTTTCTTGCACAATGTTGGTCAACAAAATTAAGGGTACATTGGATTCGCCTTCTTTGGCTTCTTTTTGAATCATGGCTTCGATACTGATGCCGGAATCACTCAAAATTGTCGCAATTTTTGAAAGCACACCGGGTTTGTCCAATACCAACATGCGCAAATAATTTGCACATTCAACATCATCAATTGGCAGAATCGGTTGTTCGGAAACAAATTCCGAACCGAAACCCAAGTAAGGTACGCGATTTTCCGGTGAAGCAGTCAAGGTGCGCGCAACATCAACAATATCGCCAACAATTGATGATCCCGTTGGTTCGGCGCCTGCACCTGCACCGTAATAAAGTGTGGGGCCTACAGCGTCTCCTTTTACCAAAACAGCATTCATAACACCATCAACATTGGCGATTAAACGTTTTTCAGGAATTAATGTGGGATGCACACGCAATTCAATCCCTTTTGCTGTACGGCGAGCTATACCCAAACTTTTAATGCGGTAACCCAACTCTTCCGCATAGGTGACATCTTCCGGTGCAATTTTGGTGATGCCTTCTGTAAACGCTTTATTCACATTTAGCGGGATACCGAATGCAAGCGAAGCAAGAATCACTAATTTATGTGCAGCATCTATGCCTTCCACATCAAAAGTAGGATCAGCTTCTGCATAACCCAATGCTTGCGCTTCTTTTAATACGTCATCAAATGAACGACCTTTGTCGCGCATTTCCGTGAGAATAAAATTACCTGTGCCGTTAATAATGCCCGCTAACCATTCAATGCGATTGGCAGCCAAACCTTCACGAATCGATTTAATAATTGGAATACCACCGGCAACAGCCGCTTCAAACGCCACTGTGACTCCACGTGCTTTGGCTGCAGCAAAAATTTCGTTACCGTGATGTGCAATCAGCGCTTTGTTGGCGGTAACAACATGTTTTCCGTTTTCGATGGCTTTGAACACCAGATCTTTTGCGATCGTAGTTCCACCAATAACTTCGACCACAATATCAACATCGGGATTATTGACCACATCAAAAATATCGCGAGTGACTTGATAACAGGATGTATCGCAATTGGGGTTGTCGCGACGCGCACCAATTTGCGCAATGGAAATATCACAACCGGAACGGGCATTAATCATGTCTTTGTTGCGTGTGAGTATATTAACTGCCCCACTGCCAACGGTGCCAAGACCGCAAATACCTACTCTTACCGGTTTCAAAATACTGTCCTCTCAAAAAGGTGATTATAAAAAGGGAATCCCATAAAAAAGACGGCCACCATACTCATGGTGGCCGTGGGTGTCAATTCTGATTAAAACCTTAAATACCGAGCTTTTTAGCCATATCTTCCGGTGGGATATAACCCAGTTCCATAGTGCCATCGGCAAACAACAAGGCAGGGGTGGCGTTAACGCCCATACGGCCACCCAATTCAAATTGTTTGGCGACTGGATTATCACAACTCAGATTCGGGATGGATTCATTGTTTTTTACTTTTGTCAAAGCAGCTTTGGGATCTTTTGCACACCAGGCAGAAATCAATTTGTCAGCTGATGGACTGGGAATACCTGCACGAGGGAAAGCCAGATATCGAACTTCAATCCCCAAGTCGTTATAGCCAGGCTTATCTACACCACCTTCATTGTATGTATGCATTTGCGAATGCAATTTTCTACAGTATCCACAATCAACATCCGTGAACACATAAACAACAGCTTTGGTTTTGGCTTTGGGTTTAAAAATAATGCTTTGTTTGGGATCTATAGAAGCAACAGATTTTTTTCGCTCTTCAAGTTGTGCGGGATCCTGCCAACGTTCAAAACCGTTGCTACCTATTACATAAGCTTCACCCATTAAAAAGTGTTGGCCATCCGCTGTTGCATAAATTACAGGGCCACCCGATATCTGAATTTGATACAGCCCGCCAAAAGGTGATTTACGAGGTTGCCCGAAATTGATATCCGGACGCGCCTGTTGGAGTTTTTGCAATATGATTTCTTCAGGAGACGAGCGTTTTAACAGAGCACCCGATTCTGATTGTGCGAAAGATGATGCGCCTGTCACCAGCATCAACCCGCTAAAAAATACAGAAAATAACAATTTTTTATTCATATAAAGTTCCTGACTGATTAACCACGCGGATGATGCGCCGCATGTTGTTCTTTCATTCGCGCACGCGCGACGTGAGTGTAAATTTGTGTCGTGGATAAATCACTATGCCCCAACAGCAATTGTACGACACGCAAGTCCGCCCCATGGTTCAATAAATGAGTGGCAAAAGCGTGGCGCAGTGTATGGGGAGAGAGTGGCTTTTGTATAGCAGCAACTGCAGCCCAATGCTTGATCCTATGCCAAAATGTTTGACGAGTCATAGACTGCGCCCGATTGCTGGGAAACAAAATATCATTGGGTTGATGATTTAACAGGACTGGTCTCGACTCCCGTAAATATCGATCCAACCAAACAGCCGCTTCATCCCCCATAGGAATTAACCTTTCTTTACTGCCCTTTCCCATCACACGAATTACATTTTGCCGCAAATTGATTTGCGGAACTGTTAACTCCACCAACTCTGTGACCCGCAAACCACATGCGTAAAGTAATTCCAGCATGGTTTTATCTCGCAAACCTATTGGGTCTTCAATATCGGGAGCCGCCAATAAATTTTCAACATCGGTTTCACTGAGTGTTTTGGGTAAAGCGGCGGGCAGTTTGGGGTTATCAATTAAAGCAACAGGGTTATGGTTTAATAAATTTTCACGCAAACAAAATCGATAAAATCCGCGTAAGCAAGATAAAAAGCGCGCGGTTGATCGACTGGAAATTTTTTGTTGCAAACGTTTGGCGAGATAAATTTGTACATCCGAAGATTCAACTGCAAGCAAAGTTTTCGATTCAGATTCCAACCAATCAGAAAACTGCTGCAGATCACGCCCGTAAGATTCGCGTGAATGTTGACTCAAACCTTTTTCGAGCCAGAGGCTATCGAGGAATTCGTTGATGAGTTGTTGGTTTGGAGTCACAAGCACCCCCTCTCCCCTGCCCCTCTCCCACAAGGGGAGAGGGGAATTGGTTTTGTTCAAAATCTTATTTGAACTCGCATTTATCAAAACTTCTTATTTCGGAGGCACTATCTGCTCCCTCTCCCTTGATGGGAGAGGGTTGGGGAGAGGGTGTTTTGATTCAAATCGCCCGACGAATCCCACTCACAATCTCACCCACTGCATTCGCAATTTCAGCAGCAGAATTTTTTTCCATTTGCCCCATCTTGTCGACGAGAACACTGCCGATCACAACACCATCGGCTAATTCTGCAATGGCTTTTGCAGTGGCAGGATCTTTAATACCGAAGCCAACACACAAAGGCAGATCGGTTAATTCGCCAAATGCATTGAGTTTTTGTTTTACGTCGGCGACATCCAAATGGCCTGCACCGGTAACGCCTTTTAATGACACGTAATATAAAAATCCACTTGCGTGTGCAGCAATTTTTTTCGCGCGATCAACGGTAGTCGTAGGAGCCAGCAAGAAAATATTATCCAGGCCGTTTGCATCCAATTCTTTTTTCAGATCAACCACTTCTTCGGGCGGCAGGTCGACAGTTAACAAACCATCAACACCCGCTTCGGCAGCGGCTTTAGCAAATGCAGAGTAACCGAAACGTTCGATTGGGTTAGCGTAACCCATCAACACAATGGGTGTCGTTTGATTGGTTTGGCGAAAAGTTTTTACCAATTCCAGCGTGCCTTTCAAACTGGTGTGATGCACTAATGCGCGCTCATGACCTTTTTGAATCACCGGGCCCTCGGCCATTGGATCAGAAAAAGGAACGCCTAATTCGATGATATCCACACCCTGCTCCACCATTTTGTGCAGAGTAGGCAGAGTGGCTTCTGGAAAGGGATCACCATTAACAACGTAAGCGACGAGAATTTTTTTTCCTGCTTTTTGTGCAGCCGATAAATGTTGCTGAATACGACTCATGAATGTCCTGCCTTAAACAGTAATGCCGTCGAGCGCGGCCACTGTCAGAATATCTTTGTCACCACGACCAGAAAGGTTGGCGATTATTATTTCGTCTTTGCCCATTTGCGGCGCGAGTTTTTCAACGTAAGCCATAGCGTGCGCTGATTCAAGCGCGGGCATAATGCCTTCAGTCAAGGTCAATTTGCGGAACGCAGCCAAAGCTTCATCGTCATTGATCGCAACATAATTAACGCGACCAATATCTTTTAACCATGAATGTTCAGGGCCAACGCCAGGATAATCCAAACCGGCAGACACAGAATGGGTTTCGATAATCTGGCCGTTTTCATCTTCCATAAGATAAGTGCGCGTGCCGTGCAATACACCTGGAATACCGCGATTGAGTGGCGCTGCGTGTTTACCAGATTCAAGCCCCAAACCGCCCGCTTCAACACCGTACATTTTCACGGATTTATCAGTCAGGAATGGATGGAATAAACCAATTGCATTTGAACCGCCACCAACACAAGCAACCAAGGCATCTGGCAATTTACCGGTTTGATCCAAACATTGTTGACGCGCTTCACGGCCAATTACGCATTGGAAATCGCGCACTAATTCGGGATAGGGATGTGGACCTGCTGCGGTACCGATAATGTAAAAAGTATCATCGACATTGGTCGCCCAATCGCGCATGGCTTCGTTCATTGCATCTTTCAAGGTGCGCGAACCGGAGGTGACTGGAAATACTTCTGCGCCCAACAATTTCATGCGATACACATTCAATGCCTGACGCTTTACATCTTCAGCGCCCATGTAAACACGACATTGCAAACCCAAACGCGCAGCAACTGTAGCTGTCGCCACGCCGTGCTGACCTGCACCGGTTTCGGCGATTACACGTTTTTTGCCGGTGAATTTTGCCAGCAGTGCTTGGCCAATAGTGTTGTTTACTTTGTGCGCACCAGTGTGATTGAGATCTTCACGCTTCAGAAAAATTTTGGCTCCGCCCAATTCGCGGGTCCAACGTTCTGCAAAATAGAGAGGTGAAGGACGGCCAACGTAATGAGCCAAATCCTTATCAAATTCGGCTTGAAAGCTTGGATCATCTTTCAAGCGGTAATAAATATCTTCCAGTTCATCAAGCGCGTGAATCAAGGTTTCGGATACAAATCGTCCACCAAAAATGCCAAAACGCCCTTCTTCATCAGGAAAATGTTTGTAATCAATCGCATCCAGATTTTGTTTGGTATTCACAATCGCTTCACCTGTTTTATCCCGCCGTGCTGCGGGCATTTCGAATAAACGCACGAACTTTGTCAGGGTCTTTTACGCCGGGCGCTGATTCTACACCACCGCTGACATCAACCCCATAAATTCTTGTTGCCAAAACCGCTTGAGCAACGTTGTCTGGTGTGAGCCCACCCGCCAGCACAATCGGCATGGAGCAATTTACCGGCACTCTTGCCCAATCAAAGGTATCACCCGTTCCGCCGGGAACACCGGGTTTGTAGGCATCCAACAAAATCCCCACTGCCGATGAATAAGCATCAATCGCCTGAAGCGGATCAAGTTCAGGACGCATACGCAAGGCTTTCAGGTAAGGTCTGTTGAATGACTCGCAATATTCGCGAGTTTCGTCCCCATGAAATTGCAATAAATGCAAAGGCACCTTCTGCAATACGCGATTCACCTCGGCTGGATCAGCATCTACAAATAATCCTGCGACAGTGACAAACGGCCCGACCGCCAAAGCAATTTCTCGAGCCATGTCGACTGACACAAATCGCGGGCTTTTGGGATAAAAATTCAGACCTATAGCATCGACGCCCGCATCCAACAAAGTGAGCGCATCTTCGACTCGGGTAATACCGCAGATTTTAATTCGCATATTGGAAGGCATAACATTAACTCAAAATCAAAATCCGATATTAAAGCAATTCGCCAATCCCTTCCTCAATAAAAAAGGGGCCGGGTGATAATTGTGGGATCGCAAAATGTTCGGGATATTCAACGTTAACCAAATACAAACCATAAGGTTTTGCAGTGACAGCGCCCTTACTACGATCACAGGCAGCAAGTACTTCGGCAACCCATTCAACCGGTTTATCGCCAGTTCCAATCGTCATTAATACGCCAACAATATTTCTTACCATGTGATGTAAAAATGCGTTGGCTTGTACTTCCAAAATAATCAAATCACCACGACGAATCAAATGCAGATGATGAACGGTTCTTACCGGGCTTTTTGCCTGACATTGGGTTGCACGAAATGACGTAAAGTCATGCTCACCGATCAAGTATTGGGCTCCCTCACGCATTAGATCCAGATTCAGTTTTCGAGACGACCAGGTCACCTGATGTGCGACCAAAGCGGAAGCTGTCGATGCATCCGATAATAGATAGCGATAGGTACGATTCAGCGCACTGAAACGCGCATGAAATTGCGGTGAAACATTTTTTGCCCAGCGCACAATGACGCTATCAGGCAAATGCGATTTGGTTCCAAGAACCCAGGCTTTTTCCGGGCGAATAGACAAAGTATCGAAATGAATAACCTGTTGTGTCGCGTGCACACCCGCATCAGTTCTACCCGCACAAACCAGCGTGATTTCTTCATCTGCTATTGCTGATAATGCTTTTTGCAGAGCCTGCTGAACAGTTTTAACGCCGGACGGCTGCGTTTGAAAACCATGAAATTCAGTGCCTTTGTATTCCACCCCCAAAGCAATACGATTCATTCCTTCAGGCCAAGGTGTAGTCTGCAGAATTTCACCATTGCGCTCATAGGGTTTGTGATCCGGAATATAATTTTGATTCATGATTTTTTCGAACATTGTTATTTTTAATCGATTTCAAATAAAAAAGCCTTGCGTGTTTGCGCAAGGCTTTTTGATCCTATCACATCAATCAGGCATCGATTCGACTCAGCAGATCTTCCGCTTCTTTACGTTGCTCTCCAGTACCTTCACTGACTACTTCAGAAAGGATATCGCGCGCGCCGGTCATATCGCCCATATCAATATAAGCACGAGCCAAATCCAGTTTGGTTGCAGCCTCATCCGCTTCAGCGAGGAAATCAAGATCATCTGACTCCATATCCTGTTGATCAGCACCTGTATCGAAATCTGTTAAAGCAACATCATCCTGATCATCAATATCGGACAAGGCCTGTTCAAATAGCGACTCTTCACTAACGTCATCCGCTACGACCGGTGATTTTGTTTCAGCTTTTACATCAGAACTGAAATCATCATCGAGGCTGAACTCAAGCTCATCCGTTTCAGTATCCAAATTGAGTTCTTCGCCAAGTGAAAACTCTTCTTCCGGTTCATCAATCAGCTCTGAATCTTCCAGGGTAAAGTTATCATCCAGATCTGTATCTGCAAAATCAGCATCCAGACTCGACATCTCATCATCAAGCGCTGCCAAATCAACATTGTCAGTATCCAGATCCAGATTGAAATCATCGTCCAGATCCAATTCCTGACTAACTGCTTTGGTTGGTTTTAGAGAAGGCTCTTCTTCAGGTTCGATTGGGAGCTGTATGTCATCTGATGAATCATCCAGCTCATCCAATGCTAAATTCATTTCGCCTATATCATCAGCTTGATCGTCAAGCTGGAATTCATCAGATGAGTACTCATCAGCTTCCGGTTCGGTATCACCAAAATTCAAATCCAACTCAAGATCATCATCCGCCTCAACAGTTTCAGTTGCACGCGGTCTGTGCATAATCACTGTATCGTCGGTGTGGCGCGGCTCATCCAAATCAAGAGTAAATTCATCATCCTGAAGATCAGACTTGTCATTACTTGAATAAATGTCATCGTCCAGATCCAGTTCCAAATCATCCAGAGATGCTGCTTGCTGGGCTTTTACTGCTGGTTCGTCGGAGAATTCCGGTGCGAAATCCGGCATATCGAAATCACCGGCATCCGGAATATGTGAACGCAACTCCGAAGCACGCGAAAGAACAAGAGGTGCTGCAATAGGAATCAATGCTGCATAATGTTTATCAAATTTTGTTACGTCCTGTTTCTGCGCGTACACTTCCAACAATTTCAAACGAATATCGGACGAGTCAGGGTCTTTTTCCAAGCCTTTCAACAACAGATTTTCTGCTTTATCCAACTGTCCGTAAGCAATAAAGATATCAGCTTTATCTGCCGGATTAACTTCGTCATCAGCATCGGTATCGGATGTATCCAAGTCTTCAACCGCTTCGGGTTCCGGCTCTTGATAGGTTTCTTCCTGATCCAGTGAAGGGTTGTAATTCAGATCCAGGTCATCATCATTTGATTGGCTATCAAACAGATCTTCTTCCGTTTGTGATTGTTTGCGGCGGCGATACAGTACAAAGCCAATTAAACCACCCAGAGCTACCACACCTATACCAATCCAGGGGGCATTGGCTATCAACTTGTCAACCAGAGTAGCTGGAGGTTTGGGTGTCACTTTTGGTTTTACAGGTTGTTTTTGTGGCTTGGTGTCAGGTTTTTTGACTTCAGGCTTTTCAGTTTCTGTCACTTCCGGAGTTTCTGTTGCCACCTCAGCCGATACAGACGAAGCCGTAGACTCAGGCATCACAGGAGTAACTGGCTCGGGCTCTACTTTTTCCTGATTAGCCTTCTCCTGATTTGACTTTTCCGCTGCCAGCTCAAGCGCGCGGAGGTTTTCATTACTGACTTCAACCATTTTTTCCATGGTTTGAATTTGCGATTCCAAATCACGAACGCGGGAAGTCAACTCGGTATTTTCCGATTTAACCCTGTCCAATTCTTCCAGCGTTGACGCCAATTCGGACTCCAAAGCACGGCCACTGCCATTATCCGCGCCACTACCCTGGCCGGTAGCATCGGTACGATTTGTATTGGAAGCTGCCAGAGTTACACGACCTGAAACCTCCGAGGGTTCTGTTGATTCAGTGCTGGTACGACGCGACGCAGTCAATTGCGCCCCCATACCGGATTCCAATTGAGCAAACTGACTGATCGCTTCCGATCTGGAAATGGATGTCATCTGCGATGCATCAGGCACACGAAGTACACGACCTTCACGCAAGCGGGAAATATTGCCGCCAATAAAGGCTTCCGGGTTAGCTTCGTACAAAGACACCATAGCCTGATGCACCGAAACCTCGGGACGCACTGCCTGGGCAATTTCCCAAAGAGTGTCGTTAGGACGAATTGTGTACTCACCGTTTTGTGCTGTACGCGGTGAAGTATCCAATCTTGAGCGGGTCGGCGCGGTTGCCGGAGGTACCCGACGATTCACAGTTCCTTGATTGGCGGGCGTTGTGTCAGTGACACTCGGCGTCACATTAGCCCTTACTTGCTTTTCATCATCGTATGTTGGCAAATCCATTAACAAAGTATATTCCCGTAACAAGCGACCAGCCGTCCAACGGGCTTCAATCAGGAAATTCAAATAGGGTTCGCGAACAGGGTTACGTGAAGTGATTTTAACTATAGGGCCACGGGGACTTTGCAAATCGATTTGAAATTGAAATTCTGTATAAAAGAATAAACGATCAACGCCGTTGCGTTCAAAATCAGCAGGTGAGGCCAAGCTGACAACTATTTGTTCAGCCGTTAAATCCCGCGTATCCAATAGCTTTATTTCAGCATTCAAAGGCTGGTTCAGGGTTGAATTGAGTGTAACTTCTCCAAGACCCAAGGCATTCGTCAGGGACGATACCAATAGAGACGCCAAACCTAAAGCTAAGACCAACTGACGAAGACGCATAGGCGCTATCCTTTATTATTCAACAAGTTGCCGGAGGAAATCGGCAAATCACTCGAAGTCTAGCCCAATTAACCGACTTCGCTATAAAAACTATCGGTTACTCGATGCAGCCAAAAACCTCGAATCTATATTCAATATCTCACGCAAGTATTCATTATAAATAGGTTTTTTTCAATACTAACCCTTTATCAAGGATTGTAATCTGTATCTTTTAGGGGTTTTCAGGCAAGGTTTTTTACAAAAATATGATTTTAAAGACGGTTTTTTAGAACCGGAGGTTAGAAAAACAGATAAATATTTAACGCGCCAAATCCCCAAATCCATTTGGGGAAGACTCGATCATGAGCGTTCTTTCAGAATACGCAGCATACGGCGCAGTGGCTCAGCTGCACCCCACAATAACTGATCACCAATTACGAAAGCAGACAGATACTCAGGCCCCATATTCAATTTACGCACGCGACCCACACCGATTTTCAAACCACCAGTGATAGAAGCAGGCGTCAATTCCTGTTCGGTAATGCTGCGCTCATTCGGTACAAACTTAACCCAATCATTACCTGATTTGATGATGGATTCTATTTCCGCCAATGGCAGATCTTTTTTGAGCTTCACCGTCAAAGCCAAACTGTGACAACGCATCGCACCGATACGAACACACAAACCATCAACCGGAATAGTTTTATCAGTGCCCAAAATTTTGTTTACTTCAGCCTGACCCTTCCACTCTTCTTTGGATTGACCATTGTCCAATTGCTTGTCGATCCAGGGAATCAATCCACCCGCCAAAGGCGCCGGGAAAAATTCGCGCGGTACATCATTGCGAATTGTGCTGGCAACTTTTCTGTCAATATCCAAAATTGCAGAAGCGGGTGTCGCTAATTCACTGGCAACAGCGCTGTGAATTACGCCCATGCCTTTCAACAATTCGCGCATGTGATTGGCGCCACCACCCGATGCTGCCTGATAGGTCATTGAGCTAACCCAATCCACCAAACCCGCATGGAATAATCCGCCCATACCCATCAACATAATCGAGTTGGTACAGTTACCGCCGATAAAATTCTTAATGCCTTTTTGCAAAGCAAAATCAATCACGCCACGGTTAACCGGATCAAGAATAATCACCGCATCTTTTTCCATACGCAAACTGGATGCAGCGTCGATCCAATAACCATCCCAACCGGCAGCGCGCAGTTTTGGAAAAATTTCAGCGGTGTAATCACCACCCTGGCAAGTAATGATCACATCCAATTTTTTTAATTCATCAATTGAGGATGCATCTTTCAGTGCTGGCAAATTACTCGCAACAGCGGGAGCGGCACCGCCAACATTGGAGGTAGTAAAAAATACCGGTTCTATATCAGCAAAATCATTTTCGGACTGCATGCGCTCCATGAGCACCGAGCCCACCATTCCGCGCCATCCCACAAAACCTACTTTCATTTCATTTCTCTCTATCATTCACATTCAAAATTTTTTGTAGGTTGGAAGAGCGAAGCGACTTCCGACAAATTACCAGCTGTCGGAAGTCGCTGCGCTCTTCCAAACTACGATCAATTATTTATTGCAACGCAGCGATAACCGCATCACCCATTTCAGACGTGGAAACCTTTTTCATTCCGGGCGTGAAAATATCGCCCGTACGATAACCTTGATCCAACACTTTGCCAACCGCTTTTTCGATAGCATCGGCCACATCCGGCAGGGCAAGCGAATAACGCATCATCATGGAAACCGACAATATAGTCGCCAGTGGGTTTGCGATGTTTTGACCGGCAATATCCGGTGCCGAACCATGACAGGGTTCATACATACCACGACCATCTTTATCCAGAGATGCAGACGGCAACATACCGATGGAACCCGTCAACATAGCGGCTGCGTCCGACAAAATATCGCCAAACATATTGCCAGTGACCAACACGTCAAATTGCTTGGGTGCGCGTACCAATTGCATTGCAGCGTTATCGACATACATATGCGAGAGTTCAACATCGGGATATTCTTTGTGAAGAGTATCCATTACTTCACGCCACAACATAGTCGCTTCCAACACATTCGCCTTATCGACCGAGCAAACTTTGCGATTACGTTTACGCGCCATTTCAAATGCGGTGCGACCAATACGAATAATTTCGCTCTCGGAATATTTGTAAGTGTTGTAGCCTTCGCGCTCACCGTTTTCCAGAACGCGAATACCACGTGGCTCACCAAAATAAATTCCGCCTGCCAGTTCACGCACAATCAAAATATCCAAACCGGAAACCACTTCAGGTTTTAACGAAGAGGCATCCACCAATTGCGGATACAAAAGTGCCGGACGCAAATTCGCATACAACCCCAATTGCGAACGAATTTTCAACAAACCTTTTTCCGGACGAATGGAACGATCCAACTTATCCCACTTGGGGCCACCCACTGCTCCCAATAAAATTGCATCGGCCTTCCGTGCTTTTTCCAAAGTTGAATCCGCCAAGGGAACGCCGTACACATCAATCGCACAACCACCCATGTGATCACTTTCAAACGTCATTCCCAAATTAAATTTGGCATTCACCAAATCCAACACTTTTCGCGCTTCGCGCACAATTTCCGGCCCAATGCCGTCACCTTCCAGAATTAAAATATGTTTACCCACACTTAACCTCATTCAAATAATTAAATAATTTCCATACCCAAGGTTTTAGCTTTTTTATCAAAGGTTAGTGTTTTTTCACAACCCGCTGTTTGAGCTAATGTATAAATTAATGCATCACTAAAATCGGCCTGACCAGCACGATATTTTTGTAACGCGAGATAGACCAAGTCAGCACGCTCGATAAGTAACTGCCTGGTGACAAGAAGACTCTCAATTACCTGTACCAGCGTTTCCTTTGGCTGCTCATAGGAAAATTTCAACACCCAAATCAATTCCATCAAAACGGGATGAGAAATAAATCCCTGTTTTTTTTCGGACAATTCCCGCGAAATAATTTGGTTGGCCTTGGCAGATTGCTTTGGGTCATCCTGCGTTAAAAATCTCACCAACACATTGGTATCAAGACCTATCACCTGAAACCCCTTTTTTGATTGCCAATTCCATCTCTTCAAGGCTTACAACCTTGTTGGTTTTTATCATGCCTTTTAACTCGGATATCTCCCTGGTAGCTGCCACCACCTCAAAACGACCATCAGCGGTTTGCACAAACTCAATCCTGTCACCCACACCTACATGAAGCGCCTCACGAACAGCAGCCGGGATAGTAATTTGCCATTTGCTAGTTAATGTTGCTGTCGCCATAAACATGCCCCTTACTTTTTACAGATGCCTTACATCAGGTAAGGCAAATATAAGCTATTTACTTCACTACATCAAACAACCAGGGCGCTTCAATGCGTTTTTTCGCTTCATAAGCGCGGATCTTATCCGCGTGCTCAAGAGTAAGACCAATATCGTCCAAACCATTCAATAAACAATGTTTGCGGAAATCATCAATTTCAAAGCTAAAAGATTGTCCAGATGGCGTTTTGACGGTTTGTGCGGCCAAATCTACAGTTAATTGATAACCCTCAGTTGCATACATTTCGGTAAACAATTGATCGACAATTTTTTCATCCAACACAATCGGCAACAAACCGTTTTTGAAACAGTTGTTGAAGAAAATATCGGCGAAGCTTGGGGCGATTACGCAGCGGAAGCCGTAGTCATCCAACGCCCAGGGCGCGTGTTCGCGGCTGGAGCCACAGCCGAAGTTTTCGCGTGCCAATAAAACGCTGGCATTTTTGTAGCGCGGAAAATTCAGCGGAAAATCCGGATTAATCGGGCGACCTTCACAGCTTTGATCGGGTTTTCCTTCATCGAGGTAGCGCAATTCATCAAACAAATTTTTACCAAAACCTGTGCGTTTGATAGATTTCAAAAATTGTTTGGGGATGATCATATCGGTATCGACATTGGCGCGATCCATGGGGGCGACAATGCCGGATAAAATCGTAAAACTTTTCATAATTTTTCATCCTACAGGGAATTCGTCATCCTCGCGCAAGCGAGGGTCTATCCGATTAAAAAATTAAACCTCGTACAGCTGGATTCCTGCCTACGCAGGAATGACGAGAGGAAAACAAAATTAATTAAAATTTCTCACATCCACAAAGTGACCAGCAATTGCCGCTGCCGCTGCCATTGCAGGGCTTACCAAATGCGTACGTCCACCGTAGCCTTGACGACCTTCGAAGTTACGATTGGATGTTGATGCACAGTGTTCACCTGCACCTAATTTATCGGCGTTCATTGCCAAACACATGGAACAACCCGGCTCGCGCCATTCAATACCGGCATCGATAAAAATTTTGTGCAAACCTTCTGCCTCTGCTTGCGCTTTTACTGCGCCAGAACCTGGAACCACAATCGCTTCTTTTACCGAATCCGCTTTTTTCTTTCCTTTGACAACTTCTGCTGCTGCGCGAATATCTTCGATGCGCGAGTTAGTACATGAACCAATAAATACACGATCAACATAAATTGATGTGATGGGCTGGTTGGGTTGCAATCCCATATATTGCAAAGCACGAATCATATCTTTTTGTTTGACGGGATCTTTTTCTTGCGCAGGATCGGGCACTTTATCTTCAACCGATACCACCATTTCCGGTGAAGTTCCCCAGCTCACTTGTGGTTTGATTTGTGCACCATCCAATTCGATGATTGCATCAAAATTCGCGCCTTCATCACTTACATAATTTTTCCAATCAGCGACAGCTTTTTCCCACAAGTCGCCTTTCGGTGCATAGGTTCTACCTTTTACATAATCGATAGTAGTTTGATCAACTGCGACCATGCCCGCGCGAGCACCGGCTTCGATGGCCATATTGCAAACTGTCATGCGCCCTTCCATGCTCATATCGCGAAATACCTGACCGCCAAATTCCATTGCGTAGCCAGTTCCACCGGCTGTGCCGATTTTCGCAATAATCGCGAGAACAACGTCTTTAGGTGTAACACCCAAGCCCAATTTGCCGTCGACTTTAATCAACATGTTTTTCATTTTTTTAGCGACCAAACATTGAGTCGCCATCACATGTTCAACTTCACTGGTGCCAATGCCATGTGCCAAAGCACCGAGCGCACCGTTAGTGGCGGTATGCGAATCACCACACACGACCGTCATACCGGGCAAACAGGCGCCGGTTTCAGGGCCAATCACATGCACAATTCCCTGACGGGCGTCGTTGATTTTAAATTCGGTGATACCGAATTCATCGCAATTGTCATCAAGTGTTTTCACCTGAATTAATGACACAGGATCTTGAATACCACTGACGCCATGTGCGCGTTCTTTTTGGGTGGTGGGGACGTTGTGATCCGGCGTTGCCAAAATTGAATCCACTCGCCAGGGCTTGCGGCCCGCTAAACGCAAACCGTCAAAGGCTTGGGGTGATGTCACCTCATGAACTATGTGGCGATCTATATAAATGAGAGAGGAACCATCATCACTTTGATGAACAAGGTGGGCGTCCCAAAGCTTGTCGTAAAGGGTTTTGGCAACAGACATTTCGTTCTCCGATTGCAGAAATGAAGCCAGTCTATTCGTCCACCAACCATAAAACAAATTTATATTTTTTATAATTTGCATTCCCAAATGGAATGATTTAAAAATAACGCATGGACACACAACATCTGCAAGCATTTGTCGCTATAGCTGAACATGGCTCTTTTTCAGCCGCAGCCGAAAAACTTCACCTGACCCAACCGGCAATCAGCAAGCGCATTGCATTGCTGGAAGACCAATTGTGCACACGGCTTTTTGATCGAGTCGGACGACAAGTTGCCCTGACTGCAGCCGGGAAAATACTGTTGAACAAAGCGCAACTTATCTTGTCCGAGGTGAGCGCAACCCGAAGGGCAATCGCTGATTTACGTGGGGAAATACAAGGCCAGCTGAGTATTGCGACCAGCCATCATGTAGGACTGCATTATTTGCCCCCGGTGTTGCGTGAATTCTCCAGTCTATACTCCGAAGTAAAACTGGATTTGCACTTTCTCGATTCTGAACAGGCTTATGATGAAATACTCCAGGGTAGATACGACCTCGCCGTGGTTACGCTCTCGCTTGAGCAAGACCCGCGATTCCAAAACTATTCGATCTGGCACGACCAGCTCCACTTCGTCGCCGCGCCAGACCATCCGTTGGCAACGCAACCGCATCTTCAACTGGCCGATTTAACACAACATCAAGCCATTCTTCCTGATTTAAATACTTACACCACCAAACTGGTGAAGCATCTTTTTGATCAGGAAAATTTGCCATTGAATATTAATATGGTGACCAATCATCTGGAGAGCATCAAAATGATGCTGTCGATTGGCTTGGGCTGGGGGGTACTGCCACATCGATTAATTGATCATCAAGTGCAACGATTAAACGTTAAGCACCCGGCGCTCATTCGTCCGCTGGGCATTATTCATCACAAACAGCGCAGCCTGAGCAACACGGCAAAAGCATTCATCGATTTGATGAAAACACAACTTATCGACGATCAACCCCATTGATAGGCGGTAATTCGCGTATTAAATAAAAGTCCTGAAAATATTGACTCAGCATCAGGTGTCGATGCACAAGCTGCACCAAAACAAACATGCAGTGGCAGCAAATGCTCTTCACGGGGATGAGAAAATTTTGCTTCGGGCGCCTTGGCCCATTCGATTAATCGCTTCTCTTTTTCTTCAATATCCAATTGATGATCGGTCAAAGTTTCATGCAACCAGCTCGCAAAAATTTCACTTCGTTCTTTCACTCGACTATCACTCGAAAAAAACGCTTTCATATTATGAAACGGCATTCCTGATCCAATAATTAATACACCTTGTTGCCGAAGTGCTGCTATAGCCTTCCCCAAATCAATATGGGCTGCAGGATCAAGCGATTTCAATAATGAAAGTTGCACTACGGGAATATCTGCTTTGGGATAGGCCAACATTAATGGAACAAAAGTACCGTGATCATAACCACGCTTGCTATCTTGTGTTGCACGAATCGATTTTTCATCAAGCAGTTTTAATACTTTATTCGCGAGATCCGGATTACCGGGAGCAGGATAATTAAAACGATAACTTTCTGGTGGAAAACCATAATAATCGTAAATCATTTCAGGTTTTGAACTACTGGAAATTGTGGCAATATTTTCTTCCCAATGCGCACTGATTACTAAAATAGATTCAGGTTGCGGAACTGTATCTGCTATAGCCGATAAAAAAGCTGTCAGCTGAAAATGCTGCGGATCATCCAACAATGGCAAAGGTCCACCGCCATGAGGAACGAAAATAACAGGCATTAACGGTTGATTAACATTCATTTTCTAGTCCCCAAAATTATTTCAGAACAGATTAAAATCCAGACGGTATGTTAACAATCCGATTGGCGCAATTTTTAACATGCGTAAGAATTGGATCACAGTACCGAAGCAATAAATCAGCAAACACAGACAAGCACCCGTCTTTTAGTCTAGAGTTAGTGTGCTATTACAACAGATCAACCTAGAGGACACACCAATGAAACTCTCTTCTTTCTCAATGGCACTGGGATTAACGCTTTCAACGCTTGCCCCAACAGCATTTGCCGACACAATTTTTGGTATCTATGCAGGTGCCGGGCAATGGACATCTGACTACTCAGGTAAAGCAGGTGATCCCGCTGTTACAGCCAAAGATTTGGGGTTCACAGACAGTGATAACTCATTTTTTTATGTTGCAATTGAACACCCGATTCCTGTTTTACCCAACATAAAACTCTTACACCAGGAAATTAAAAGCAGTCAATCTGCAACGCTGGATCAAGTTTTCGGATTGGGTGACGTGAATTTTACCGGTGAAATTAATTCCGATTTCGATCTCAGTTCCAATGAAGCTACTCTTTACTACGAACTGCTGGATAACTGGGTGAATATTGATTTTGGGGTAACACTCCGCCAATACGATGGTTATTTAAAAGCAGAAACTGAAAATAATTCGGCGAGTGAAAATGTTGATCTCGATGTAGCCATTCCATTAGTTTATGGAAAGTTTCAATTTGATCTGCCACTCAGTGGACTATCCGTCGCCGTAGAAGCCAACATGATTAAATATCAGGACAATCAACTGATGGATTACAACGCAAAAGTCGCCTATCTTTTTGATTCAGTATTGGATTTGGGCCTTGAAGCGGGATATCGCAAATTAAGCTTGAAAGTCGATGACGATGATATTCAAACCAATCTTGATCTGGACGGCCCTTATGTAGGCGCCATGTTACATTTCTAATTCAATCGATTTTTTGCTGTGCAAGGATGCACTTGTCTCTAAATATTTTCGGGAAAAATCTGCGAGATGCTCGCAATAGAGTCCAAAATATAATCTGGCTTCACCGGGGATTGGTCGGTATAAATCTGACGATATTTTCCTGTTTTAACCAGACATCCGTGAATACCCATAGCCTGGGCACCTCCTACGTCTGTATCTATGTCATCACCAATCATCAAGGTTTGCTCCGGAGCCAGGTTTACCGAATCAAGAACTCTTTGAAAAAAATCCCGATTGGGTTTACCCAAAACAATTGCCGATTTGTTACAAACATATTCCAACCCAGCCACAAAAAATCCTATATCGGCTTTTAAACCCTGATCTGTTTGCCAAAAACGATTTTTATGTAACGCAATTAATTGTGCACCCGAATGCATT
>CBFGPN010000031.1:0-30418 GCA_965650675.1 uncultured Cellvibrio sp. | reverse complement strand
GCTCCTGCATTACTCTACTACATCACTTCCATGTGATTATTCGCAGGGATGACGATGTGCGATTGAATGAAATAACAAACTTGGAGTCAGAGTGTACAAATTAACAGGGGTTAAATCATTATTGGTTTCTAAGTATGATGTTTAGATATTTTATTCTCTCGGTCGTAATGGTTTTTTCGAGTGACTTAAAAGCACTGTCTTGCTCGTCTGCAGAGGATCGAATTTTTGCAGAGTGTAGTAATGGCAGTTGCAATAATTTTTTTTATGTTCGCGAGTTGGTTTCTTATACCGACTGTTCACGTCGGCCGGTAATAGAAAAGCCACCGGAATGGACAAAAGAAGTTTTTGAATTTGAAATTCAAAAGAATGATTTAACTTCTGAAAGTGGTGTGTATGAATTATTGTTGGAAAGCAGGCCGTGGCCATCATCGTACATTTTTTCAAATGCTGAGGAATATCGACTATATTCTGAAAAATCAAAAAAAGATGATTCCTTATTAGGGACACTGAGTCATAGCCAACACTCTATAGATGAATTGAAAACAGAGTGGTTGTTAAAAGAGAAGAAGGCATATCAGAAAATGCTTTTTTTCAATACATTGGATTGGCTCATCCTGTTGATAGCATCAGTGCTTCTCATTTATTCGATTATATGGTTTCATAAATGGCATAAATCGCTTTTATCAAGCAAATGGTTTTATTTGAGCGTAGGTGTACAGGCGCTTATTTTAATAATTTCCTTTGTAGGCATACAGGGTTGGTCGATGCCGTTAATTACAATTTTGTCTTTGTTCATTCCCGGAGTGTGGTTGTATCAGATAGTCAGTGTTGTTAATTCATGGTGGTATAACAGGCGCGTAAAAATGTAGGTTGGGCAGTCATGCCCAACAAAAAATCTCAATGATAAAGAGAATGTTGGGCATTGCTGCCCAACCTACGATTAAGCCGAACTTGGAGTTTGCCTGCGTAACTTTTGGAAATATCAAAATATTTTTTTAAAATCAAAAATCCGTTTAAATTGGAGTGGCATTCCAATTTAAACGGATTTTCAGGTGATTAACAAGCCGGATATTGCTGCCCAAACCCAGGGTTAAGACAAATCGGAGCTTTTCGTCATTCCTGCGGAGGCAGGAATCCAGCTCGATTTTTAAAATTAAAAATCCGTTTAAATTGGAGTGGTATTCCAATTTAAACGGTTGGCAATAATTGGTGGCGTATTCAGTCGCTGGATAATTCGGTCAAACTCTCTTCGTTATATTTTACATTCCCCACAATCGTCTCATCTGGCACCGTATCGCCCCAGGTTTTCATTGACGCCAGTACATCACGCAAGCCTTCCCCCAGAGGAGTGAGTTCGTAAACAACTCGGGGCGGCGTTTCTGCGTACGCGGTTCGAGTAACTATCCCGTGCGCCTCGAATCGTTTCAGTCTGTGAGTGAGGGTGTGCGCACTTATACCTGGTAGTGCATCTCGTATTTGTGTGAAACGCTGTGGACCAAGCAGCAGTTGCCGCACGATTAATGTTGCCCATGGCCCATCAAGAAGGACTAAAAACCTGGCGACTCCGCAGCAGGGAACTTTATTTTCATTCATGGTAAAAATTCTCCAATAGTGCATTTGACGTAACCAATCTTATCATAGCACCATTATTACTCTGTTTAATAAACTATTGAGGAATATGTATGACGTATGTAGTTCACGGCGCAACAGGTGCGCAAGGGGCACCCTTGTTTAGAAAATTAGTGGCTGAAGGTAAAAATGTAGCCGCTGCTATTAGACATCCACAGAATCTCGGCGCAGGTTCAGCAGTGGCGGTTGATCTGACTTCTGTTCAATCTTTGGTTGCCGCTTACTTGGGAGCAGAGGGAGTTTTTATTCATTTGCCATTGGGACCTGAAAGTTTGCGCCTTCAATACGCACACAATATTGCAGAGGCGGTTGGGGTTGCGCGCCCAAAGCGGGTGGTAATTTCTACCAGCGGGTGGGCATTGGGTAATCCGGACGATAAAAGTGCTCTGCCTGAGTTGATTCGCGGAGTTGAACGCACGGGCGTTTCTACAGCGATAATTTCACCACGTTTATATCTTGAAAACTTGCTGTTGCCGATAGTGATTGATGCGGTGAAAACAGAGGGGATACTCCCTTATCCATTAGGTCCAGATTACCCGGTTTCCTGGTGCTCACATCTGGATGTTGCTGATGTCGCAGCCGCACTCTTTGCGAACAGTTCAGTTACTGGAGTTGTTGAGATTGGCCAGTTACCACCTGTCACTGGCAATCAATTGGCCAAGTCATTCGCCAATCATTTGGGAAGAGAAGTAAGGTATAACAGTTTGACGCCGGAAGATTTTGGCAAACGCTTGGCTGTATTATTTGGTGAGGCAGTAGCGGCTGAGGTTGTTGCAGTATACAAGGCAAAAGCCCTAACCAAAGATTCTGCTGTCGATGTAAAAATAAGTGCGCAGAAACTGTTGGGCATTAATCCACGCACAGTTGAACAATGGCTGGTTGATATTGGAATGTAAAAAGTTGTCGTCGAAGGACAAGCGTTAAAAAAAATTGCCCTCAATTGAGGGCAATTTTTACTGCATTTAAAAAACGAACCTAATCTTTATCGCTTCTTTGTTTGTCGCGTTCTATACGTCTTACTTTTACTTTATAGCCGAACTTGCCTTTGCAGTCGCCGATGGATTGTGTAACGGTGATGGTTTCATCAAAAACCAACGCGCGGTTTAATGCAATGACATTGCCGCTGCCATCGCCCAATTCAATATTGCTGGAATCAAAAACGTGAATTCTTGCTCCGGCAACGGCTTCTGTTACGACTACATAATTTTCACCTTCCAGTGGAATGCGTATTTTGGGCGCAGGAATATCTTCACACTCTTTTGCAGGCGGTGTTTCTGTTGGCGGGCTCTTATCGCACAAGGCTTGTTGTACGGTGAGATGTTGGCCGGGTGCAAGTGGGCCGCCGAGTGGCGTCGCAAAATCGTATTCGTTGTGCCAGGAAATGGGTGTGGAAAATTGACCAAAACCGCCCGCACTGGTTTCGCCAACTTCGAGCCAGCTGCCGTGCAGAATGTCAGTAATATTAATTAATTGCTGACCCACATAAGTTTGCGCTGGAGAAAATTTGGGTGCGTTGACTGTGGGTGGTGCTGCAACGGCTGTTTCAATATCCGACAAGGGACTTGTATCACTGCATAATTCGATACTCGCCGTAAATTTATCACCCAGATCAAACGGATATTTTCCGGGATAAATTCCACTCCACCCGGTGCTGGTGTTGCGCGAGCGCGGATCTGTTCCATTGACGAAAACCGTTAGTTTTGCTCCAGCAACATGTTTAACGGCAATCGTATTTCCACATTGATAAATCAGTTTTGGATCAATATCGGGTTTCGGCAATCCAGCAGGAAAATCCACTTTATGATCGCGAACCGTTGCGGGGTCTGATGGATCGGACAGCACGCCGTTAAATTCCTGAGTCGCTGTTACCACATCGCCGGGAACCAAAGCGGGCACATCGAATTCCAGCAAGCTTGGGCTGCGCGAAATTTTGGAATCGACAAAAGCACCGTTGATAAACACTGACACTTTTGCATCCAGCAGCGTACCTTTCACCGCTAACTGCGTAGCACAACCATACAGCGGTTCGATGATAATCGGTGGCGAAATATGTTTGTCGTCATCGGGAATTGGGTCAGTGTCTACCGACTTGCCGTAACACAAGGAGAGCAGGGCATCGATGTGATTGAAGTAATTCCATATAGGCCCGAGACCTTGCGGCATAGTGCGTTTGGGCCCACCAAAAACCGATTGCTCCAAAACAACAGAACAGTATTGCGCGATTGAGGGATCACCCACATCGGGGAAGCGTCCTGCACCCCCTTGTTGATGGCAGGAATCGCAGCGGCTTTGTGAATTTACTGTATCGAGAACCGAAGTTGGCCCGGGGTTTTGTGGCCAGCTTGGGTGAACCAACGGATCATGCCAATTGTCGGGCATTAATTTGGGCGTTAAGCCGGCAAAAGGTGCTTTGTCCGGATGCACAACAAAAGGGTTTTCACCGGCGTGACAAGCCGTACAGGTACCTTGACCGTTGGTTGCCAAATCTGCACCGCCCACAAATTCTTCGATGCTGACCGGAACATCGCGAACAAATTTTTTGGAATTAGGATTGTCCCAAAAACAGGCTTTACTGGTTTTTTTGCCGACACAAATCAAACCCAAAACGCCCGCTGTTTTTGCGCTTGCCGAACCATAACGTGGCAATGCGAGACAAGCACCTTCGGGATCGCGACTTTCATAAAACCAAAGGTCAGCAAAACTGCCTTCGTCGATAAACTCATTACTAAAAACACCGCGATTTTCCCAGGGGGCGGCATACATAGGGGGTGGAATCGGGACGCCAGCGTCTCTGCATTCTTTTATATATTCATCGCCGGAAGCGTTGGTTTTTAAAAATACGGTAACGCCCCCTTCTTCCAGTTTGCGTGCGATATCCGGATGAATTCCTTTGCTAAAAATGCCGGGCTCGTTACGGAAAGAGAGTTTGGTAAAACGTTCAATATAGTCGCGTCGCAAACCATCAAGCGTCCCCGCCAACACAACATCTTCTGTTTTTGTTGAAAGCTTGAGCAGTTCGTCCAGATACAACGCATTGGCAAGAATTTTGTCACCCACCGTTTCGTCAATAAGTGTCTTTTTCTTCTTCAGAATAGCGAGTGTCTTTCGATCTTTTTCCGGATCAAAATTGGATGTGATTTTAGTGAGGTAATAAGTCTGTACTTCGTATACGGATTCCGGTGTTGGCTCGAAAGCCGCACCATCTTTACCAAAAAATCGTCCATGGCCAAAACCCGTAATGGGGTCGTTCGACTTACTGGGTGTCGATACTGCTTTAAGGTCGTTTGCAGTTAATGCAGGTTTTTCTTGAATGGCATTCACCATTTCCGTTTTGGCAACAGCGGAAATCGACAAAGTCATTAATAGAAAAACGAATAAAAACAGAATTGGAGAGCGGTGAGCGAAAATATTCATCATAGTATCCCTCTGGAGAATGTATTGTCGGAAAAGCTCGGAATGAGCGTCTTACGATAATAGGTAGATTCTCTTCGGGACTCCGTAAAAAATAGCGCTTCAAGCCGGGTAATTTTTCACAGACAAGTGGTGTGCGGCTCAGTTCTGGTAATCCAGTGTCAGGCTGCACATAATTGGCGGCAGTGGACGATTAAATAGTATGAATATAGTGTCTCATTCAGATATAATCGTGACTAAATTACAATATGGTCACAATTTTGCGGATTTTTAAGGGTTTGTAATGAAAAATTCAGATGCTCCATCACGGGGGCCGGCCGAACATGAGGTGCGCGCCCAGATCGTTGCTGCGGCTACCGAGCACTTCAGTCGTTACGGCTATGGGAAAACTACTGTGTCGGATCTTGCCAAAACCATTGGTTTTTCCAAGGCTTACATTTATAAGTTTTTTGAGTCAAAACAAGCGATTGGTGAAGTGATTTGCGGGCGTTGTTTGGGTGAGATAGAGAGCGACATTATTGCCGCCATCGAGAAGGCAGATACACCGCCGGAGAAGCTGCGGCGGTTGTTCAAAACCATGACAGAGTCTAGCTTGCGGCTGTTTTTTCAGGATCGAAAGCTGTATGAAATTGCGGCTTCGGCGGCCACTGAACGCTGGCAGCCGGTGCTGGCTTATGAGGAGCGAGTGCAAAAATTATTGCAGGATATATTGCAGGAAGGGCGTCAAACCGGAGACTTTGAGCGCAAGACACCGCTGGACGAAACAGTCATCTCTATCTATTTGGTGATGCGCCCCTATATCAATCCTTTATTGCTCCAACACAGCTTTGATTACACAGAAGAAGCGCCTGCCCACCTGGCAAGTTTGATTCTGCGCAGTTTGTCCCCATAATATTTCCTGTTGTGACTATTGACTGATTTGGTTACTAGAATAATAATTAAGGCCTGTTCATATTTTGAAAGGGCCTTGTATGTTATCTCCTACCCTCACCACCTTTAGCGCCATGCTGATGCTGACCTTTGTGTTGGTTGCATGTGATGGAAAAGCGCCCACTGACCCCCGCACCCATGCGCCTTTGGTTCGTACTGCTGTAGTTCAGAGTTCAGACTCATTCGAACGGGCGTTCACCGGAACTGTTGCTGCCAGAGTGGAAAGTAACCTTGGTTTCCGTGTGTCAGGCAAGGTATTGGAGCGTTTGGTGGATGCCGGTCAAATGGTCAGACCTGGACAGGTGCTGATGCGGATCGACCCCGCAGACTTGGTATTGGCTGCTGCTGCCCAGGAGGAGGCGGTATCGGCTGCCCGGGCTCAGGCAATGCAAACTGCCGCAGACGAGGTACGGTATCGGGAGTTGCGCGGTACCGGAGCGATATCGGAGTCGGCCTATGACCAGGCCAAGGCCGCCGCCGATGCCGCCTCCGCCAGGCTAAAAGCAGCAAAAGCTGCCGCCGATGTAGCGCGCAATGCCAGTCGCTATGCGGTTCTGGTCGCGGATGGTGAGGGGGTTGTGATGGAGACCCTGGCTGAGCCGGGGCAAGTAGTCAGCGCGGGGCAGACAGTCGTACGCCTGGCCCATGCCGGGCCGCGTGAAGCGGTGGTGCAGTTGCCGGAAACTCTCCGTCCTGCAATGGGGGTTTCAGCGCAAGCCTCTGTGTTTGGTCACCAGGACAGTTCCGTCGCAAAACTCCGTCAACTTTCCAGTACTGCAAATCCCGTCACCCGTACCTTTGAGGCGCGGTTCACCCTGGAGGGTGAATTGGCGAATGCTTCCCTGGGAACAACAGTCACTATCCGGCTTGCTGGCACCAGGGCTACCCAAAACTTGCAGGTTCCCATGAGTGCCATAGTTGATACTGGCAAGGGAACGGGCGTTTGGGTGGTTAAGGGTGAACCTGCGAAGGTGTTATGGCGTGCGGTGACAATCCAGCATTTGGGGGATGAAGAGGTGCTGGTCTCTGGTGAACTCAATCAGGGCGACTTGATAGTTTCAGCAGGTGCACATTTGTTGCGTGAGCATGACCTTGTGCGGGTGAACGAACAGTCACTTGCCAACCTCAATGCGGGAGTTAGCCATGAGTGACAGCCGCTTCAACCTTTCCGCGCTGGCGGTGCGTGAGCGTTCCGTTACCTTGTTTTTGATTTGTCTGGTCTCCCTGGCAGGACTCGTCTCCTTTCTAAAATTGGGGCGCGCAGAAGACCCGGCGTTTACGGTGAAGGTGATGACCATCATCACTGCCTGGCCGGGCGCAACACCGCAGGAAATGCAGGATCAAGTCGCCGAAAAAATTGAAAAACGCCTGCAGGAATTACGTTGGTACGACCGTAGCGAAACCTATACCCGCCCGGGTTTGGCATTTACTACCCTGACCCTGCGTGACAGCACACCGCCATCGGTTGTACAGGACGAGTTTTATCAAGCGCGAAAAAAAATTGGCGACGAGGCGATTAAGTTACCCGCTGGTGTGATTGGTCCCATGGTCAACGACGAATATGCCGATGTGACCTTTGCCCTGTTTGCCTTGAAAGCAAAAGATCAGGCCCATCGTTTGCTGGTGCGTGATGCCGAAACCTTGCGGCAACGGTTATTGCATGTACCCGGGGTCAAGAAGGTCAATATTGTTGGCGAGCAGCCAGAACGTATCTACGTTGAATTTTCCCACGAACGCCTGGCTACTCTGGGCGTTAGTCCACAAGATGTTTTTGCCGCACTTAACAGCCAGAACGCCCTGACACCTGCGGGTTCTATCGAAACAGGCGGGCCGGAAGTGTTTGTTCGACTGGATGGCGCTTTTGACGAATTACAAAAAATTCGTGACACGCCTGTGGTTGCGCAGGGTCGCACACTCAAACTTGCTGACATAGCCACAGTAAAACGCGGCTATGAAGATCCAGCCACTTTTATGGTTCGCAACGGAGGCGAACCTGCACTCCTGTTGGGTGTGGTAATGCGCGATGGTTGGAACGGGCTGGATTTGGGCAAAGCACTGGATCGCGAAATGACGGCAATCAATGCCGAATTGCCCCTGGGCATTAGCCTGACCAAAGTGACTGACCAGGCCGTCAATATCAGTTCGTCAGTGGACGAATTCATGGTGAAGTTTTTTGTCGCATTGCTCGTGGTCATGCTGGTGAGTTTCCTGAGCATGGGTTGGCGAGTGGGGCTCGTGGTGGCTGCTGCCGTACCGCTGACACTGGCGGTCGTTTTTGTGGTGATGCTGGCGACGGGTAAAAACTTTGACCGCATCACTCTCGGGTCGCTGATTCTGGCGCTGGGGTTATTGGTGGATGACGCCATCATCGCCATTGAAATGATGGCGGTGAAAATGGAAGAAGGATTTAGCCGTGTCGCTGCTTCTGCCTATGCATGGAGCCATACCGCCGCGCCTATGCTGTCGGGTACGCTGGTAACAGCAGTCGGTTTTATGCCGAATGGTTTTGCCCGTTCTTCCGCTGGTGAATACACCAGCAATATGTTCTGGATTGTCGGCATAGCCTTGATTGCATCCTGGGTGGTTGCGGTGATTTTCACACCTTATCTCGGGGTAAAAATGCTGCCTGAAACCAAAAAAGTGGAGGGCGGTCACCAGGCCATTTACAACACGCCGCGCTACAACCGCTTTCGCTTTTTATTGGAACAGATTATTGCGCGCAAATGGCTGGTTGCCGGTTCTGTGATTGGCCTGTTTGTGCTGGCTGTACTGGGTATGGCTTTGGTGAAAAAACAATTCTTTCCGATATCGGATCGCCCCGAAGTATTGGTCGAAGTGCAAATGCCCTATGGCACAGCGATTAGCCAAACCAGCAAAGCAGTTGCCGAGGTCGAAGCCTGGTTATCCCGGCAGGAAGAGGCTCGGATAGTCACCGCCTATATCGGCCAGGGTGCTCCCCGGTTTTATTTTTCCATGGGACCTGAATTACCCGACCCATCCTTCGCCAAGATTGTGATCCGCACTGACAATCAGGACGAGCGTGAAGCTTTGAAACATCGTTTACGACAAGCTATTGCTGATGGTCTTGCACCCGAAGCGCGTGTGCGGGTAACCCAACTGGTATTTGGTCCTTACTCTCCCTTCCCGGTTGCCTACAGGGTTAATGGGCCTGATGCAGGCAAGTTGCGCGAGATTGCCGCTGAAGTGGAGCGAATTATGTTGGCCAGCCCAATGATGCGCACTGTCAATAGCGATTGGGGAACGCGCGCACCAACCCTGCATTTCACCTTGAATCAGGATCGACTTCAGGCTCTGGGCTTGAGTTCGAATGCCGTGTCACAGCAACTGCAATTTCTGTTGACGGGGGTCCCGATTACTTCAGTGCGTGAGGACATTCGCAGTGTGCAAATGGTGGCACGTGCAGCCGGTGATATTCGCTTGGATCCGGCCCGGATCAGCGATTTCACTTTGGTGGGTAATCAGGGGCAACGAGTCCCTCTGTCACAGCTTGGCGCTGTTGAGGTGCGAATGGAAGAGCCGATTATGCGTCGCCGCGACCGGGTGCCCACCATCACTGTTCGCGGCGATATTGCCGAAGGCTTGCAGCCGCCGGATGTGTCGGCAGCCATCACCCGGCAGCTGCAACCACTGATTGAAAAACTGCCAGCGGGTTATCGCATTGATGAAGCCGGGTCGATTGAAGAATCGGGTAAGGCGACTGTCGCTATGCTGCCTATCTTTCCCATTATGTTGGCGGTGACCCTGCTGATTATTATTTTTCAGGTGCGTTCCATCGCCGCCATGGTGATGGTGTTTCTCACCAGTCCGTTGGGGTTGATTGGGGTTGTACCCATATTGCTGTTATTCCAGCAGCCATTCGGTATCAACGCATTGGTAGGCTTGATTGCCCTGTCAGGCATCCTGATGCGCAACACACTCATATTGATCGGGCAAATTGAACACAACAAAAACGCCGGGTTGGATTCATTTGCGTCTGTCGTGGAAGCAACGGTGCAGCGTGCTCGCCCGGTGATTCTGACTGCACTGGCAGCGATCCTCGCTTTTATCCCGCTCACTCATTCGGTGTTTTGGGGAACTCTGGCCTACACCCTGATCGGCGGCACCCTGGCGGGTACGCTGCTGACCTTGATGTTTTTGCCCGCGATGTATGCCATCTGGTTCAGGATCAGCCCCGCCGCTGGTCGCTGATCTGCACATGTTTATCTATTTTTCGGAGGAATGTTTATGTCGAAGTTAATTGTTGTATTCGTGACTGGTGTTTCGTCAGGTATTGGCCGCGCTACGGCGGAAAAGTTTGTGCTCCAGGGCTGCAGAGTGTTTGGCAGCGTGCGCAACTTGAAAAAAGTATTGCCAATTTCTGGCGTCGAGATGATTGAAATGGATGTCACTGATGATGAATCTGTACAGCACGGTGTTGGGTTAGTAATTGAGCGTGCCAAACGGATTGATGTGCTGGTTAATAATGCCGGTGGAACCATGATTGGTGCGGTTGAAGAGACTTCGATTGCCGAGGCAGCGTCACTGTTCGATACCAATGTTTTCAGTATTTTGCGTACTGCCCAAGCGGTGCTACCGCACATGAGGGCACAGCGTGCAGGGAGAATTATCAACATCAGTTCGGTGCTCGGTTTTCTTCCTGCACCTTACATGGGGATTTACTCAGCGACTAAACATGCGGTCGAGGGACTTTCAGAGACACTGGATCATGAGGTTCGCCAATTCGGTATTCGCGTGACACTGGTTGAGCCGTCTTTTACCAAAACCAATCTGGATATTAACGCGCCTCAAGCGGCTGGTTTAATTGTGGATTACGACTCTGAGCGCAACCGTTCTACACAAGCAGTGGTCCATCAGGTAAAAGGGGCGCCCGAGCCTGACGATGTCGCCAATACCATTGTTGATGCTGCACTCGGCGCCTGGCGTATGCGTCGCACACCCTCAGGCCAGGCATCCTTGTTGAGTAAGTTACGACGGTTTATGCCAGCAGGTCCTGTGGATGCAAGTTTACGTAAAACATTTGGCTTGGGTTGAGTCTCTCTTTTCAGGAGTTTGTTATGAATACAGCAGGGGAATATCCGGTTCGAATAGTGGTAACAGGCACTGGTATTGTCGGGCCTTTGGGCTGCGGTACGGGGGTGGTTTGGTCGCGTTTATTGCGTGGCGACTCAGGTATTCGTCTTCTGCCTGCCGAACTGATGGAAGGCACAGGCACGGCGGTTGGCGGACAAGTACCAGGGATGGATCTTGACCCAATCGCAGGTTATGACCCTGAGCGGGTAATCGCGACCAAAGAACGCAAAAAAATGGATCGCTTTATCGAGTTTGCGCTGGTTGCCGCGCAGGAGGCGCTCGCCCAGGCGGGTTGGAATCCGCAGGACGAAATGCAACAGCAGCGAACCGCCACTATTATCGCCTCGGGTGTCGGTGGCTTTGGCGCCATAGCCGATGCGGTGCGCACTACCGATGAACGCGGCCCGCGACGTTTATCACCATTTACTGCGCCCTCGTTTCTGGCAAATATGGCCGCTGGAAATATCTCAATCGCCCATGGTTTTAAAGGGCCTATTGGTGCACCGGTAACCGCTTGTGCCGCCGGTGTACAAGCGATTGGGGATGCGGCGCGACTGATTCGTTCAGGCGAAGCGGATATTGCCATCTGTGGTGGCACCGAGGCCGCTATTCATCGCACAACACTCGGCTGTTTTGCCGCCGCGCGCGCATTATCCACCGGGTTTAACGATCAACCGGAAAAGGCCTCCCGCCCCTTTGATCAGGCGCGCGACGGTTTTGTGATGGCTGAGGGTGCAGGCCTGTTGGTGATCGAATCACTTGAGCACGCTCTGGCGCGCGGAGCCAAACCTTTGGCAGAACTCGTGGGTTATGGCACCAGTGCAGATGCCTATCACCTGACAGCTGGCCCTGAAGATGGCGGTGGCGCGCGGCGAGCTATGCAGCAAGCACTTCGGCAAGCGCAAATTTCTCCCGCTGAAGTGCAGCATATCAATGCTCACGCCACCTCAACACCTGTCGGCGACCGCGCTGAATTAGCCGCGATTCGCTCGTTATTTGGTGCGAACTCCGGTGTTGCCATCAGCGCGACCAAATCCAGTACCGGGCATTTGCTCGGCGCGGCCGGAGGAATAGAAGCGATATTCACTGTGCTGGCGTTACGTGACCAAATTGTGCCGCCCACACTCAATCTTGTTAATCCGGATGGCTTGGCTCAGGGTCTGGATTTGGTTGGTCCGAACGCGCGCTTCATACCAATTAATTACGCTATGTCTAATGGATTCGGATTTGGTGGAGTCAATGCCAGCATCTTATTTCGGCGTTGGGAGTCTGATTGATAAACCCGCTATTCGTGCGAAACTCTTTTAATGAGACCTTTGCACGAATCCATTTTTGTTTGATTTCACTTCGTCATCCCTGCTTTCGCAGGAATGACGATTAATGTTGATCGGTGCGAAACTCTTTTAATCTATTTTTAAATCAAAAATCATTCAGCATCCCAATCGCCCAGAATTTTTTCTTGTGAATATTTTTTAATTTCATCGCTATTTAATTGACGACGTTTGTAATTAATTTGTGCGCCGGGGCCGTTGCTTTTGTATTCAAAGAATCGGGCATCCTCGGGATAAAATGGAGTTTTGCTGCCGTCCCTTGCAGTACCATTCATGGAATACCAGCCATCGGCGGTGATGTGTTTGTCCATCCAATTATGAATGAAGACGGCTTTGCCGATTGCATTAGGATCCGCGTAACGGCCATCAGCAAATTGGGTGGTGGGATGCCAGGGGCGTCCAAGTGGAACCGAATTATCGGGAACAGATGAATCGCGGGTTAAACGGCAATTGATAAAAGTTAATCCATACTCTTGTGAGATTTGTGTTGAAGGTGCAACCAGATAGCCGTGCGGAAAATTCAATTTGCCGCGAGTGAGTGTTTTAATTTCGGAGTCGGTGAACAGCGCATTGCCGTTACCGAAAATAAAATCCACATTGCCTGCAATAAAAGTTTTATCAAACCAGCTGCGGCCACTGTTAACGAATAGTGTGTCCTGATATCCCAACAAATTCACATCACGCACCAAAACTTTATCGCTGGGAACATCCAGAAATAATGCTACAGCCTGTGAATTGGCAATGCGTTTTGGATCTTCATTGGCCAACGCATCGTTAGTTAAAAAATCGAAAGTATTTTCTATAGTGATTTTCTCGATTCTGATATCAGTTGCTTTAATCGTCAGGGTTGCTGATCCCGGCGTGCCCCAGGTTTTTCCTTCAGCATAAGTTTGGCCTGCATAAGCATCATAATAAATACGGGTGTTATTTTTGTTGGCACCAATCAATTGCACATTGGATTTGGTGAGTGTCAGTTTTTCGTAATATTGTCCGGAACGAATAAAAATCCGATAGGATTTTTCTGAATTATCAGGGATTGCATCGATTGCTGCCTGAATGGTGTTGAAGGTGTTTTTTTTCGGCTGAATAGTTTTGCTGACAACCAGGTCAACAGTGGATTGGCTTTGGTGAAGGCAGCCTGTTATTGAAAATGACGCAAACATTAACAATAAAATAAAAAGACGTTTGGCGGGCATAGAATATTTCTCATGTGATGATTCGTCATGTCGTTATTCAATAGGCCGCTATTTGATTAACCAGAACTGTCGAAAACAGACGTTATCTGTTTTCGACAGGAAAATCATTTTATTGTTTAGCTGCCAAAAGACTCTTTGACGGTATTGAGTACGCCTTTAGTGTAGAAGCTTTCAAGCCACTTGCTAGTCGTTTCAATAAAACGTGATTCATTGATCAGGTCGTTACCGAAAACTTTTTGTATAGCGACTACGGCTTTCACCATGCCAGCAGGATTTCCCTGATTGGCATCGCAGGCTGCGCGTAATTCTTTTGCTAATGGATCGGATACTTCAATGGGTGCGCCTTTTTCGTCAACGCCGGAAACATAACGAATCCAGGCGGCAATCCCCAAGCATAAAATATCAATATGTCCATTACCGCTGAGTTGTTCACGAAGGGTTTCCAATAAGCGTTGCGGTAATTTTTGTGAACCATCCATTGCAATTTGCCAGGTGCGATGCTTCAAGGATTTATTGGAAAAACGGTCGCGCAATTGTTGTTTGTAAGCTTCAATATCAAAACCGTCCGGCGCAAAAATAGTTTCGCCCGCTTCACGCGCCATGTAGGTTTTGATGAGATTGACAAAAGCAGGTTGTTCCATCACTTCACTGATGTATTGAAGCCCTGATAAATAACCGCAATAAGCCATGGTTGAATGAGCGCCATTTAATAAGCGCAGTTTAATTTTTTCAAACAGGCGTACATCTTTAACCAACAGTACGCCCACTTTTTCCCATTGCGGGCGTCCGTCTGCAAATTTGTCTTCGATTACCCATTGTGTGAAGGGTTCACAAACCACCATAGCTTCATCGCGTACGCCCAATCGTGATTCTATTTCACGGCGATCATCATCCGTAGTGGCCGGCACAATACGGTCGATCATAGTGCAGGGGAAGGTGGCGTTTTGTTTAATCCATTGTGCAAAATCGGCAGAAATTTTTTGTGCAAATTGCAATATCACTTTTTCCAGGACTTCACCATTATTGGGAAGGTTATCGCAACTTAAAACAGTGAATCCTTTTTGTTTTTGTTCATAACGTTTTTTGAGTGCTGCGATCAAATAGCCAATGGCTGAAACAGGTTTATCAAGATTCTGTAAATCATGTTGGATGTCAGGATGGTTTGGATTCAAATTGCCAGTGGCTGGATCATGGCAATAACCTTTTTCAGTCACGGTCAATGAAATGATTTTGATTGAAGGTTGAACCATGCTGGCGATTAATGCCGCTGGATTTTCCGGGCCAACCAAGGTATCGACAACTGCACCAATAATTTGCAGTTTTTCACCTTCGCTGGAGCGTTCTACCAATGTGTATAAACAATCCTGCGGCACCAATTGGTCGCGCACATTCGCCGAACGCAAACTGCTGCCAATAATTCCCCAGTCACCACCGAATTTATTGAGCACCGCTTCAGTATAAAAAGCTTGATGCGCACGATGGAAAGCGCCAATACCCAGATGCACAATACCGGGAACCAATTGGTCACGCGGATATTGCGGTAAAAGAATATCCTGTGCTTTTGCTAAAGAGGAATTGTTTGATAACAGCGATTTATTTAAGCGATTCATTCTACTAATCCAATTTAATTAATAACAACTTATAAAAAATTAAAAATAATTATGCAACAAAGTGAAATAAAAAATACTATTTATTGCGTCTTATTTTTTTAACGATAAAATTCCAATGGCGACATAACTAGTGGTTAATGGTATAGTTGTGCAGTTTTCATTTCTATAACAATATTTCATTCAATATTTTGTGGATATTCATATGGCACACATAGCAGCAATTGGCGAAGTCATGGTAGAGCTTTCTCCATTTCCGACAGCCGAGAACAACGGTCGTGAAATCATGGCCTTATCTTTTGCAGGCGATACCTACAACACTTCCGTGTATATGGCACGTTTGGGTTTGCAAACAGATTATGTCACCCAGTTGGGACAAGACCCTTACAGCCAACAAATCATGCAACGTATTGCCAATGAAAATATTGGCACTGGCATGATCAAACAATTACCGGGTCGCTCACCCGGTTTATACATTATTCGCAACACGCCTGATGGTGAACGCGAATTTTTCTACTGGCGAAAAGAAGCACCCGCACGTGAATTATTTAATTCACAAGAATCTGCAGATCAGCTCTGCCAAAAACTTATGCAATGTGACTGCATTTATTTAAGTGGCATTACCCTCGCCATTATTGGTGAAAAATCCCGTGAATTTTTATTTCAGTCCTTGCAAAAATTACGCGCGCAGGGCGTTACCATTGCATTCGACAGTAATTATCGCCCGCGTTTGTGGCAAGATAAAACCGAAGCACAAAAAGCCATGATGTCCATCATGCAATACACTGATATTGCACTGCTCACTCTGGATGACGAACAATTGCTTTGGGGCGATGACTCGGTGGCAGGCTGCAAACAACGTTACGCTCAATTCAAATTGCGCGAACTGGTTTTAAAACGCGGTGCTGACGATGCCATCATTATTACGCCCGATGCAGAAATTCGTATACCGGTTCCACCCGTTAAAGGTGTTGTTGATACTACCGGTGCAGGTGATACCTTTAACGCCGGTTATCTGGCAGGACGACTGATGAATAAATCATTGGAAGATTCTGCCAGACAAGGTATTCGCTGCGCGGGAATTATCATTCGCCATCGCGGTGCCATTATTGATAAATCTATTTTTGATAAAGAACTTGGCGCATAGGCCCGTATAAAATTTAAATCAAAAAGATCCCACCCTAACCCTCCCCTGGCAAGGGGGAGGTTAGGAGGGGGTCTGGCAGCGCAGCATTTTATTTCCGCGCTTGCACAATTGAATCGCCAATCCCCATGGGTCGCGCATCATCACCAGATGCGATCCATCTTTTATATGCACTTCTTCAGCAAAACTGGCACCTGCTGTTTCCAACTCTGCGCGTTTTTGAACCGGATTTTCGCAAACAAATGCAAGGTGCAATAGCAAAGGATTCATATTGGCGTAATCAGGAACTTGATCCGGTGGGTTGTTATAAATTTCCAGCATCACATCACCTGAATCATCAGCGAGAAAATGTGTATTGGCTCCACCTTCCTGTTTGCGCACAACTTTCAAACCCATATGAGTGACATACCAGGCTGCCATTGCGATTGGATCGGCAACATTCACTGCAAAATGTTCTATTTTCATCGGGCAACTCCATTAATTACATAAACAAAAGACCCCGCCTGAATCTCCCCTGCCACGGGTGGGATATAGTTTCTCCCGGGGGAGGTTAGGAGGGGTCAATTCACTCAATATTTTTAACAATAGTTTCAACCATTTTTTTCGCATCACCAAACAACATCATGGTGTTATCGCGATAAAACAATTCATTTTCAACACCGGAATAACCCGAGGCCATTGAGCGTTTAACAAATAAAACTGTACGTGCTTTTTCCACTTCCAAAATGGGCATACCAAAAATAGGACTTTGTGGATTTGTTTTTGCGGCAGGATTGGTAACGTCATTAGCACCAATTACAAAGGCAACATCAGCTGTTTGAAATTCATTGTTGATATCTTCCAGTTCATACACATCATCATAAGGAACATTGGCTTCTGCCAGTAACACATTCATGTGCCCCGGCATGCGACCCGCAACGGGATGAATTGCGTAACTGACTTTCACACCAGCATGTTTCAAGGTGTCTGCCATTTCGCGCAAAGCATGTTGTGCTTGTGCAACGGCCATTCCGTATCCCGGAACTATAATCACTGAACCTGCATTTTTCATAATAAATGCAGCGTCTTCGGCACTGCCGCGTTTAACAGGTCTGTCTTCAACGGCAGCGTTATTGGTTGCTGATGTGTCAGCACCAAATCCGCCGAGAATGACATTAAAGAATGAACGATTCATACCTTTACACATAATGTAAGACAGAATCGCACCTGATGATCCCACCAAGGCGCCGGTGACAATTAATGCATCGTTATGCAAGGTAAAACCAATACCGGCAGCAGCCCAACCTGAATAGGAATTCAGCATGGAAACAACCACGGGCATGTCAGCACCACCGATAGGAATAATTAACAAAATGCCAATCACAAACGCGAGTGCGGTCATTCCCCAAAAGATCCAGGGTGATTGATCAAAACAAAAATACACAATCAATCCGATAATGAATAAACCGATTAATGCATTGATAAAATGTTGACCTGCAAATTGAATCGGCTTTCCGGAAACCAAGCCCTGCAATTTGGTAAACGCAATCACAGAGCCCGAAAAAGTAATAGCGCCTATCACCACGCCTAATCCCATTTCAATTCGGCTCGCAATATAAATGTCACCGGATGAACTCACAATATTAAATGCTGCAGGATTGCTGAATGCGGCACCTGCTACCAATACTGCCGCCATACCCACCAAACTATGAAATGCGGCGACCAATTGCGGCATTGCGGTCATGGCAATTTTGCGTGCGATAAAAATCCCGATTACAGCACCTATCGCAAGTGCGGATAAAATCCACCCGTAAGAGAATACCCCGGGACTTAACACAGTTGTGGTTATTGCAATTGCCATCCCCAAAATACCGAGGAAATTTCCACGGCGTGAAGATTCAGGGGAGGATAATCCGCGCAGCGCCAGAATAAATAAAACAGCGGCTACGAGATAAGCGAATGAAGTTAAACTTTCACTGAATGATGTCATAACTGCTCCAAATTATTTTTTCTTTTTGTACATGGCAAGCATGCGTTGAGTAACAGTAAAGCCGCCAAAAATATTAATGGCAGCCAACACCATGGCGCAAAAGCCCAGTATTTTTGACAGGCTGGTATCGGCAGGCCCAACCGCAATAATGGCGCCGACAATAATAACGCTGGAAATTGCATTGGTAACCGCCATCAGCGGTGTGTGCAATGCGGGTGTCACACTCCAAACCACGTAATAACCAACAAATATTGCCAATACAAAAATTGATAATTGTGAAACAAAATTCGCTTCCATTTTATTTTTCCTCTCAAGCTGCTGTTGCAGGTTTAGCTGTTGATGAAAAATTGGGATGAACAATTTCACCGTCACGTGTTAATACTGTGGCAGCAATTATGTCGTCTTGCCAATTCACTGAAAATTGTTTTTCGGCGCTGATCATGGGGGAAATAAAATTCAACACATTTTTTGCATAAAGTGCACTGGCATCAGCGGACAAACGACTGGGGATGTTAAGTAATCCAATAATTGAAACGCCATTTACTTCAACAATTTCACCGGGTTTCGTCAGGGTGCAGTTGCCACCTTGTTCTGCGGCGAGATCAACAATCACTGAACCCGGGCGCATGGAATACACCATTTCATCATTAATCAATGTGGGTGCTTTGCGTCCTGGAATTAATGCTGTGCAAATAGCGATATCCTGTTTCTTTAAGGTTTCAGCAACCAATTCTGCTTGACGACGTTTGTAGTCATCACTCATTTCTTTGGCGTAACCACCAGCAGTTTCAGCGTTTTTCACTTCATCACTTTCCACCATGACAAATTTTCCGCCGAGACTTTCCACCTGTTCCTTTGATGCAGCGCGCACATCGGTTGCTGACACAATCGCACCCAGACGTTTTGCGGTTGCAATCGCTTGCAAACCCGCAACACCTGCACCCAATACCATGACTCGTGCAGGTGCAACAGTTCCGGCTGCTGTCATCATCATTGGCATAACGCGATCATAAATATTGATTGCCTCGATAACAGCACGATAGCCGGCAAGGTTGGATTGCGAACTTAAAACATCCATTGACTGCGCACGGGTAATACGCGGGACAAATTCGAGTGTCAGCGCAGTAATTCCTGCCTGTGCATAAAGTGAAACCGCTTTTGGATCTGCGTAAGGTGAGAGCATTCCCAATAAAATAGAACCGCGTTTCATCAGTGCCAACTCATCTATATCAGCTTCACCGGAAAGCAGCGGACGTTGTACTTTTAAAATAATATCGGCACTGCCTAGAATTCCGGCTGTATCAGCGGAGATTTTTGCGCCTGCTGCAATATATTCTGCATCGGAAAAGCGGCTGGCGACGCCGGCAGATTCTTCGACTGTTACTTCAAAACCCAACGCGATAAATTTTTTAACTGTATCGGGCGTGGCAGCAACGCGTCGTTCATGTATACGTCTTTCTTTGGGGATGACAATTTTCATTGAATTCTTCTCTTCGCTTGCACTGGTTAAGTGAATACCCATCGATAACAATGAGACTAAGAATTGCCGTTGGTATACAGATGGACAATTTGAATATAGCGCAAGGATTCAAATTGTCCTGACAGTCCGATAACCGGAGTTTTATGAAGGATCAACTCTGGTGGTTAATCTCAAATATTGATTTAAACGACAGCGCCAATTTTCCAGGGGATAAATTCATTATCGCCATAGCCCAGCAATTCACTTTTCGTTCTTTTGCCAGATGCAACAGCAAGGATTTCTTCGAATATTTCCTGTCCGGATTCTTCCAGAGTTAATTCACCATCAATAACCTTGCCGCAATTCAAATCCATATCATCCTGCATATGAGCGTAAATTTTACTGTTGGTGGCGAGTTTGATGCTGGGTGCCGGTTTACAACCAAACGCAGAGCCGCGACCCGTGGTGAAACATAAGATCTGCGCGCCTGATGCAACTTGCCCGGTGGCTGAAACCGGGTCATAACCGGGGCTATCCATAAACACAAAACCTTTTCGGGTAATGTCTTCTGCATAGAGGAAGACATCAGTAAGGTTTGTAGAGCCACTTTTTGCTTGTGCTCCCAGGGATTTTTCGATAATTGTGGTCAATCCGCCAGCTTTGTTGCCAGGAGATGGATTGTTATTTAATTCAAAATCATTGCGTGCGGTGTAGTCTTGCCACCAGTCGATACGATCCAATAATTTTTTGGCAATTTCCGGCGATTCAGCCCGACGTGTTAACAAATGCTCGGCACCAAAAATTTCCGGAGTTTCCGAAAGAATAACAGTACCACCGTGGCGGACTAATATATCGCCCGCAATACCCAGGGCAGGATTTGCTGTTACACCGGAAAGAGCATCGGAACCACCGCACTGCAGACCAATAATCAGCTCACTGGCAGAAACGGTTTCGCGCTGGCATTGGTTGACCAGTGGCAACATGCTGCGCAGTTGTTCAATGCCTTTTTCTATTGCCAGACGTGTGCCTCCCACATCCTGAATAGTGAAAGCGGTAAAAGTTTTGGAGTCTGCCAAACCGCATTCTTCCATCACACGCTTGATTTGCATGGTTTCACAGCCGAGACCAACCATCATCACACCGCCAAAATTGGGGTGACGGGCATAACCATTAAAGGTACGGCGCAGGGTTTCATAACCTTCACCATCCGAACGCATACCGCATCCGCTATCGTGCGTCATGGCCACTACGCCATCTATATTGGGGTACTGATTCAGTTCGCCGGAAAACGTAAAGTGTTGGGCAATTGCCTTGGCAACAGTTGCCGAACAATTCACTGTGGTCAAAATACCCAGATAGTTTCGTGTACCTGTCTTTCCATTAATGCGTTTGTATCCTTCAAACGTCGCGCGTTTGGCTTCAGGAATGAAAGCAGTCGGTTTGGCTTCCTTACAAAAGCCATAATCCTTTTCGAGTTCTCCCATTACACAGTTGTGGACGTGCACATGCTCACCGGCTTTGATAGGTTGATTCGCAAAACCAATGGTTTGTCCATATTTCATAATAGCTTCGCCGGATTCTATGTTCCGGATAGCGACTTTATGCATGGCGGGGATATCGGCTAGCAGGGTGACATCTTTTTCAGGAAAAAGAACGCCAGCGGGTAAGGCGACTTTGCATATGCCAACGTTATCGTTGTCATGTAAAACAATAATACTGCTCACGCTAGTTCTCTCTATGTGGTAGATCGGTATATCCAGTTTATGCCGATTTCAGTATTTAGCCGATTTTTTTTCAGGCTAAAAAAATGGGCGCCTACTAAGGCGCCCTAAAAATCGGCAATGGTATTCGGTCAATACCGGGATCAAATCTACAGGCTGAAAAATTGATTAACAATAGGTTGTCGGAGCGTGAAATATTGCGGTAACCGGTTACATTTTTATGTCGAAAATTTACATCCCAGAAAGACTTTTATTTGCATTCATAAAATTAAAACATCCTAAATTTCTACATTTTTTTATTAAATTAATTCTAAAGTCATCATTTTTATTTGTATTAAATATATTTATTGATTTTTTGTTGTATACGTATACAAAACTATAAATTAATCGTTTGTAATCGTATTCATTTAAAAAAAACAAAAAATAATGCGGATATGAGTTTGTTTTAAGAACTTATTGATCTAAATCGAAGAAAATAATTGGGGTGACAGCAGGATTTGTTTTTGTTTATTATGAGGATGATCATCTTTTATAAACACTTTTCAAATTAAGTATATTTAACGGCCCAAGTTGATAATTTTGTTATATAACCTAGACTCGGTCTAACCAGTAGAGGCTAATGATCGAAATCTACTGTGCCTATCAGAAAAAATCAGGAATAAACAATTGATAAATGATAGACAATCAGCATCAGTTGCTCATATGGGTCGGCGCATCTTCGTTGCGCGAAGTGTCAGCAGTTTAGTTGGGCTGCCCTTATTAACCGGGTTGTCGGCCTGCGTAACAAGCAAGTCTATGGCGGACTGGTCCCAGGCGGATGAAATTCGCAAGCGTGTGATCCCACCAAAATTCCCGGATAGAGTTTTTGACATTCGCAAGTATGGTGCACTGACCAGTAGTCAGGACAACACGGCTGCCATATCTGCAGCTATATCGGATTGCCATAAGTCCGGTGGAGGAAAGGTGGTAGTGGCTGGTGGCCGTTATCTATCTGGTCCGGTTCATTTGCTGTCCAATGTGAATTTGCATATTGATGATGGCTCAACAATTGCCTTTCTGACTGACCCCAAAGCTTATCTTCCTGCCGTTCATACCCGATGGGAGGGTATGGAGATTATGGGTTACTCCCCTCTCGTTTATGCCTATGGGCAAACCAACATAGCAATTACAGGTAAGGGCACACTCGATGGGCAGGCTAATAAAACGACCTGGTGGCCATGGAAAGGGAGCAATTTCAGCAGTGTTGATTGGGGTATCCCCGGTGTTCCCACTCAGGCGGCTGCACGTACAAAATTAATGCAGGACATGGAAAATAATTTGCCTGTTGCCGAGCGTGTTTATGCAGAAGGCTCTTATTTGCGCCCAACATTTGTTCAGCCTTATAAATGTACAAATGTGTTGATTGAGGGCGTAACTATTACCAATGCACCTTTCTGGTTATTGAATCCGGTGTTGTGTGAGAACGTCACAATAGATGGAGTAACGTTATCAAGTCATGGCCCAAATTCAGATGGTTGCGATCCTGAATCTTGCAAAGATGTTGTGATCAAAAATTGTTTGTTTGATACAGGTGATGACTGTATTGCAATTAAATCTGGTCGTAATGCTGATGGTCGTCGTATCAATATTCCTTCCGAAAATATCGTAATCAGCCATTGTCAAATGCGTAATGGTCATGGCGGTGTGGTCATAGGCAGTGAAATTTCCGGTGGCGTGCGCAATGTATTTGTTGAACATTGTGTAATGAGTAGCCCGGAACTTGAGCGTGGCATTCGCATAAAAACTAATTCAATACGCGGTGGAATAATTGAAAATTTCTTTATTCGCGACATCAAAATAGGTGAGGTAAAAACCGCTATAGTGATCGACTTTCACTATGAGGAAGGTGATTCAGGGAAATTTACGCCAACAGTTCGCAATGTAGAAATTCGCGACTTATCTTGTGACAAAGCACTGAAAGTTTTTCAAGTAAGAGGTTATGCCCGCTCACCAATTGAAAATTTAAAAATGCACAACTGTAGTTTTAAATCTGTAAAAGAAATTGGTGTGCTTGAAGAATTGCGGGGTTTTACGTCAGAAAATGTAATGATCGAAGGTACAGCTTTTAGTGTGTGATATGTTTGTTGTATTGTTCGTGTGAGCAAATTGATTTAATAATTTGTTCTGTAATGATTTGCAATTATTGCGGGCCTTGAGTTTGTTCGTAGTTTTGTAAACTGTGTTTCGGTATTACACTGGAATGCGGGCTTTGTTAGAACCAACGTTTAACAAAATAATTATGGGGAGTTGTTATGAAGAAATTTACTATCAAGCCACTGGTGTTAGCTATGTCTGTTGCAGCATTGCCTTTCACTGTGTATGCGCAAGATACGCAAGAAGAAAGCGTTGAAGAAGTAATTGTCACGGGAAGTTTCCGTGAAAGTTTGGCTAACGCAGTGAATATCAAGAAAAACCAATCCGGTTTTGTTGACGCCATTGTTGCATCGGATATTGCCGAATTTCCTGACAACAACCTGGCTGAGTCTTTACAGCGCATACCGGGTGTCGCCATTTCGCGTTCAGGTGGTGAAGGGCGTCAGATTACTGTGCGTGGTTTGGGTCCAACTTTTACGACCGTTCGATTGAATGGGATGGAGACTATTTCTACCACTGGTGGTACAGACGCTGTCGGTGGTAACAACCGTGGTCGTGGCTTCGACTTTAACACCTTCTCTTCTGATCTATTCAGTTCATTAATTGTTCGCAAGACAAACTCGGCTGAAGTTCAAGAGGGTTCATTGGGCGCTACAGTAGATCTGAAAGCGGCACAGCCATTTGATTATGATGGTTTTGTGATGACAGCTGCAGGTTCTCTTGGCTACAACGATCTTTCAGAAGAAAACGATCCGGGTGCGTCATTCCTGATCAGCAATACCTTTGCTGACGAAACTTTTGGTGCTTTGCTTTCATTGTCTTTGTCTGAAAGAAACGTACAGGATGAGGGTTCCAGTACTGTTCGATGGAGTGCTGCCGCTGCTAACCAGGTTGGCAACATTAATGGGCAGACTTCCCGTACAGGTGGAACAGCAGGTTATGTAACCCAACCTACCACGCTGACTGATTTTGAAACAGTCAATGGATGGTGTCAGGATGTTGATAACAACCCTGCTACAGCCTGTGTTGTCACTGGTCGCGCATTCTTGCCACGTATCCCGCGTTATGACTCCTATCAGCATGAAATGGAGCGTGTAGGTGCGAGTCTTTCTTTGCAGTGGCGCCCAACTGATACTACAGAATTAAGTTTGGATCACTTGTATGCACAGTTTGATGCTACTCGTCAGGAAATTTTCTTACAGGCCTCATTGAACCCAGGAACAAACTCTGCCGCGTCCATCACAGATTATGTGAAGCGAGGTGATACTTTGGTTTATGCGGAGATGACAGGTGTGCGTTTGCTGTCAGAAAACCGTTATGACGAAATGACAACGGATTTTTCGCAAACAACCTTGACTCTTAAACAAGAATTTACCGAGCAATTACGTTTGAATGCAATGGTGGGGACTACCAAGTCTGAATATGACAACCCAATTCAGAATACCTTGTTGATGCAAGCAGGTAACCAGGCCTTTACCTTTGACTACACGGGTTATGACAATGCCGATTTAACTTTCGGACCAGGTGCGTATCAGAAAGCATCCTGGACAGCTACCGGTGTTCGTCAACGTCCACAAACTACTGTGAACGAAAACGATTCAATAAGCTTGAATGTCGAGTTTGACCTGAACGACAACATCACGTTTAAAGTTGGTGCTGATATGAAAGATTTTTCATTCAACACAGACCAATTTGCCTATGCTTCAGAAGGTGCTAACGGTGTTGATATCCAGTCAAACCCTGACTTTATTACCACATACGATTCAGGTTTAGGTGATGGCACTCCATGGTTAATTCCTAATCGCGGATTAATTATGGATTCCTACAACTTGTTTGATCTGGCATTGGTTCCCAACTATGGCAGCACTTATGAGGTTGGTGAGGAAACTGCCGGTTTCTTTGCGCAAGTGAACTTCAATTTCGAGATTGGTTCAATGCCAGTGGGCGGTGATATAGGTGTGCGTCAATTTGATACTGACCAAACCAGCAGTGGTTGGTTGAACGGTACTTCTGCAAGCCGTTCGTATGTCACTGTTGAGCATGATTACTCCGATACTCTACCTGCACTCAATATCCACATTGAACCTATTGAAGATGTAATGGTTCGTGCAGCTTATTCTGAAGGTATTTCGAGAGCTGGTCTTGGGCAGATAGTTCCTGCTGTTAACGTCAGCGTTGCAGGTACCAATCGTTCAGTGACAGGTGCCAACCCTTATCTGGAGCCAACCAAGGCAAAAAGCTATGACCTTGGCGTGGAGTGGTATTTCTCCGAAGGTGGTTTGGTTTCTTTGACATTGTTCAAGAAAGAGATTGAAAGTCATGTGCAAACATTAAGATCTTCAGTCATCTATTCAGAGACAGATCTGCCAACAGAAGCCGCAGTTAATGCGTGTACAACCCAAGGAGCTGCATTGGGTGGGTACGGTCCAAACTGTAACGAAAACATTGCATGGGACTTCTCTGTTCCTGCGAATGGTCCTGGCGGTGACTTGGATGGTTATGAATTGAGCTATCAACAACCATTCACTTTCCTGCCTGGATTCTGGAGCAACTTTGGTTTCATCGGTTCTTACACTCATGTGGAATCAGACTTGGATTATTTGAATACCGCAGGGGAAGTTCAGGCGACCAAACCATTGGTTAATCTCTCTGACGAAACAACCAGTGCGACTATCTACTGGGAAAACGATGTGTTTAACGCTCGCGTTTCCATGGCTAGCCGTAGTGGTTACCTGACAACACCAATTGGTCGTGATGGTAATGTCGAAGAGGGAACCAATGAAACTGTTAACGTTGATGCTGCATTTGGTTATCAATTCAATGACAACTTGAAGTTTACTCTTGAGGCATTGAATTTGACTGACGAAGTGGATGATCAATGGGTGGGCTCAGAAAGTGAAAAACGCCTGTCTTATTATCACTCCACAGGTCGTCAATTTAATCTGGGTGTGCAGTACAAGTACTAAGTTTGCTTTTTTGTGTTAAAAACCAACAAAGAGGATGCCAGCGATGGCATCCTCTTTGTTAATTATAAAATCAAACAATAAATAAAATTAATGAGACTAAAAAATGAAAAAATTGACCATAAAACCCCTGTGTTTAGCAATTACTCTCGTGACTTTTCCTGTTGCTTATGCACAAGATTCCGATGATGTAGAAGAGGTAATTATTTCTGGCAGTTATGCACAAAGTTTGAAAAATGCGCTTAATGTAAAACGCGAATCAACCGGAATGGTCGATTCGATTTTTGCGGAAGATGTTGGTAAGTTTCCTGATCAAAACTTAAGTGAGTCGCTTGGTCGTATTCCGGGTGTTGCCATTGCACAAGATGATGGTGAAGGTCGTACCATTACCGTGCGTGGTTTGGGGGATGCCTACTCAATGGTGACGGTTAATGGTTTACAAGGCCAATCCTTGGCAGCCGGTTCAAATGGCGTCAGAACCAGTCGTGCATTTGATTTCAACGTATTCGCGTCAGAATTGTTTAGCCGTTTGGATGTTGCAAAAACCACTTCCGCTGAGCAAGAGGATGGTTCATTAGGTGCAACAGTGAGTCTGCGTACTGGTCGTCCTTTTGATTACGATAGTTTTACTGCGGTAGCGAATGCCGAGGCGGGTTATTACGATGGCTCTGGTAGTGTGTTGCCACGCGTGTCAGGCTTAGTAAGTTTTAACAACGATACAGTGGGTTTTTTGACGTCAGTTGCCTATTCACAAAAAGAGTCTCCATTGACTGGGGGTGAAACTGGTCGTTGGAACCAGCAAACTACGAACGCGACAAATGTGAATAATTCAAATAGATTTAGATGTACCACCGAAGTATGTGGTGCTGATTTAGCTCTAGTTCAGTCCTCTTGGCATCCACGCTTTCCTCGTTATGCTGATAAAGTGAACGATCAGGATCGTTTGGGTGTTACCTCAAGTTTCCAATGGCAAATCGCTGATGCAACCTTGCTATCAGTGGATGGCCTCTATTCAAAAATTGACGTTACTCGTGATGAGCCATATATGGAAGCAATATCCTTGGCTCGTAATGACGCAAACGGCATCCGTCAAATGAGTGTTCTTGACTACACTGTGGACGAGAATATGACGTTGGTTCAGGCAACAATTCAAGATGCCGATTTCCGCTCTGAAGCTTTCCGTGCTGATTGGGCGTCTGAGTTTACGCAAATTTCAGTTGATTTTTCGCATGAGTTTTCAGATAACTTCCGCATGAAGGCATTTGTGGGTATGACGGAATCTGTGTTGGATAACCGTGAAGTTACTGTTATTTATGAGCACTTTAGTAGCAACGATACTCGCAAAGAGCTTACTTCTCCATACGCTGATCCTAGCGATACGGTGTCATGGGATTTCACCAATATGAAATCACCCGTTGTTTCTTATAGTTTTGATACAGCCAATCCTGCTAACTGGGAGTTATCTGAATATCGTGACCGTGATTACGATGCAACGTCTGACTCTGATATGGCTCGTATTGATTTCGAGTATGATCTTGCCGATGGTATTACCGCCAAAGCGGGCGTGACACAAAAGTCTTATGGATATGATATTACCGAGTTGCGTGCCGATAGAACCTTCACCGCAGCGGATGTTGCTGTGGTTAATGGCGTGGCTGGCGCCAACGATGGAAATGCCTGCGGTATATCGCCTATAGTGACTGCCAATGATGGATTTGTAAAAACTGCTGGCGGACAAACATTCTTCTATCCTGACTTTAGTCGTCGTAGTGAGTTTTTGGCATCAGGTTGTTGGGGTTACACACCACAACCCGGTAATACCCGCGAAGTTGAAGAAGAGGTTCTTGGCTATTTTGCTCAAGTCGGTGTTGACACTGAACTGTTCGGTAATCGCTTTCGTGGAAATTTGGGGATTCGTGAAGCACAAACAGACTTGACTGCTACTGGTGTTACTATTCTTGATAATGTTGCCACTCCAGTGGTAGTCAAGCATGACTACAGCGATACACTACCATCACTGAATATGGTGTATAACTTAACCGAAGAGTTGGTTATCCGTGCTGCTGCAGCAAAAGTATTAGCTAGACCGGAATTGACTGATTTGAATCCAGGTGGATCAGTTTCCACTTTCACCACGCCAGGAAGAGTTACTTACGGTAATCCACTGATTGAACCTTTCCGTGCGGATGCCTACGACTTAGGTGTAGAGTGGTATTACGATGACGATGCCTTGGTTGGTCTGACACTATTTAGAAAAGATGTCGAATCTTTCCCTGCATCGGAAACGACAGATGTGCCTTGGGTGGAGCTTGGCTTGCCAGACAGTCTGCTTGGTGGTCAAGTTGACACTTTACGAGGTACAGACTTTGAGGTAACCCGAAGAGTAAATGGTGGTGGTGCATTGATTGAAGGTGCCGAGCTTGCATGGCAACAACAATTGTCATTTTTGCCAGGCCCAGACTGGGTTCGTGGTTTTGGTGTTCAAGCCAACTACACCTATGTTGATGCAGAAAGAGACAATGGGAGCCCAATGGAAAACGTGTCTCAAGACTCATATAACTTCACGCTGTACTGGGAGGGTGAAAAGTTCCAGGCGCGAATCAGCAACGCTTATCGCGGTGAGTACTACAGTAACTTGGTCTCTGGTACGAGTGCTTGGCAAACACGTGTAATAGATGACACCAATTTCGTCGGTGTATCGGCTAGTTACGATTTTACCGATCAACTGAAATTCACCCTCAAAGGCGTCAATATTTTTGATGAGCCTGTTCATGAGTATGAAACAGAAGGTGTTGCCAGAATGGTTCGCAATCATTCTGCCGGGGCCAGCTATTTTGTGGGTGCAACCTACAAATTTTAATTGGGTTGCTAAAAAAACTGTGATGCCAAAAATGGCATCACAGTTTTTCTGTTTTTGTGAAATTGATTGTTTAATGGTGAATAAATGAAACTTCTAAAGAAATATTCTGCGGTGTTGATAAGTCTGTTAGCAATTTCAGCCTGTTCCCCGGAAACAAAAAACCAAAGTGATGTTGATGCAAAGGTCAGTAATTCTGTTTTAGCTACAGCGGAAATTACCAATGCCAACAATTTCACATTAATTCAAGAGCCGGTTTATTTCTCTTTTTATGAACTTGGCATAGATGATCAATCTGTATTGATCAAAGATCTGGTCATCACCGCAAATAAAAAAGTACAGCCTTCACAAGTTATTGATCGTGATGGTGACGGAAAAAAAGACGGTATTTTGTTATCAGCGGACTTTGCACCTGCAGAAATTAAATCGTTTACTATTTCTGCTGATTCCTCTATTCAAAAACCGGCACTCAAGAAACAAACACAAGCCGAAATTTCTATTAAAGAAGGCGGTGAGTGGAAAGGTAAAGAATATATTGGCGGCACATTTAAAAATGTGGATAGAGTGTTGCCTCCACCGCAGTATACAGATCATTCCTACTGGATTCGCTATGAAGGTCCCGGTATTGAATCAGACAAAGTGGCTTATCGTGTTTATCTGGATTGGCGAAATGGTTTTGATATTTTCGGTAAAAAAGTGAATGACGTTGTATTGCAAAATGTTGGTCAGGATGGTTACGACTCTTATCACACAAATGCTGATTGGGGTGTTGATGTATTAAAAGTGGGCAAATCTCTCGGCATGGGTGGTTTTGGTTTTTGGAATGGAAAAAGTGTTGATCTCGTTTCACAAGTTGATACACGTGAGGCGATTATTACCAACAACGGCGATTTGTTTTCAAGTTTTAAAATCAACTACAACGGATGACAAGTTAACAAGCAAAAAGCGGATTTAGCTGCACACTTTTCCATGAATGC
>CBFGPN010000030.1:0-30453 GCA_965650675.1 uncultured Cellvibrio sp. | reverse complement strand
ATACATGTTCGAATCCGCCCTCGAAGCCGGCCTTCTGGCCGCCGGTGCCGACGTGATGCTGCTCGGCCCCATGCCGACCCCGGCCATCGCCTACCTCACCCGTACATTCCTGGCGGATGCCGGGATCGTCATCAGTGCCTCGCACAACCCGCACCATGACAACGGCATCAAGTTCTTCTCCGGCAAGGGCACCAAGCTCTCGGATGAAGTGGAACTGATGATCGAAGAGCTGCTGGATCAGCCGATGACCGTGGTGGAGTCGGAGCAGCTCGGCAAGGTGACTCGGATCAACGACGCTGCGGGCCGCTACATCGAGTTCTGCAAGAGCACCACTCCCATCAGTACCGACTTTGCCGGTCTCAAGCTGGTAATCGACTGCGCCCATGGCGCCACCTACAAGGTCGCTCCCAGCGTGTTTCGTGAGCTGGGCGCTCAGGTGCATGTGCTGGCGAACCAGCCCAACGGCCTCAACATCAACGATGATTGCGGTTCGACCCACATGGCCAGGCTGCAGGCCGCAGTGGTCGAGCAGAATGCCGACATCGGCGTCGCATTCGATGGCGATGGTGATCGTGTACTGATGGTGGATCACACCGGCACTGTGGTTGACGGCGATGAGCTGATCTATCTGATCGCCCGCGACCTGCATGGTCGCGACAAGCTGCAGGGTGGCGTAGTCGGTACCCTGATGAGCAATCTCGGCATGGAACTGGCGCTGAAGGAACTCGGCATTCCGTTCGTTCGCGCCAAGGTCGGTGACCGTTATGTGATGAGTGAGCTGCAGTCCAACGGTTGGACCCTGGGTGGTGAAAACTCCGGTCATATCGTTTGCAGTCACTTCACCACCACTGGCGATGCGATCGTCTCCGCTCTGCAAGTATTGCTCGCGCTGCAACGAAGCGGCCAGTCGCTGGCAGAGGCGCGCCAGGGCATGCGCAAGTGCCCGCAGGTCCTGATCAACGTGCGCTATGCCGGCAACGGAGTGGACCCGGTCAAGCACCCGGCGGTACAGGATGCATGTGCTCGGGTGACTGAGCAGATGGCTGGTCGCGGTCGCGTCCTGCTGCGCAAGTCCGGCACCGAGCCGCTTGTGCGAGTGATGGTCGAAGGCGACGACGAAAAGCTGGTACGCGGCTATGCCGAAGAGCTGGCGAAAGTCGTGACTGAGGTATGTGCTTGATTTCTCTTGCTAGTTGGAAATCTCTTGGGTAACATCTGCGCCCACTTTGATCGACGAGATAAAGCATGCGCCGACCTCTGGTAGCCGGTAACTGGAAAATGCACGGTACCCGCGCCAGCGTCGCAGAGCTGATCAAAGGCTTGCGCCAATTGGCCTTGCCTGCTGGCGTCGAAGTCGCGGTAATGCCGCCCTGTCTGTACATCAATCAGGTCATCCAAGGCCTGGATGGCAAGTCGATTGTCGTCGGTGCGCAGAACTGTGCGGTGGAACCGGTGCAGGGAGCCCTCACCGGAGAGATCGCGGCAAGCCAGTTGGCAGACGTAGGTTGCAATCTGGTTCTGGTCGGTCATTCGGAGCGTCGCCTGATTCTGGGTGAGAGCGACGAAGTCGTGAGTCGCAAGTTCGCTGCTGCTCAATCCTGTGGTCTGGTTCCGGTGCTGTGCGTTGGAGAGACCCGGGAACAGCGCGAAGCTGGCAAGACGCTCGAGGTTGTTGGGCGTCAGCTGGGTAGCGTGATCGAAGAGCTTGGTGTGGGCGCATTTGCGCAAGCGGTAATTGCCTATGAGCCGGTTTGGGCGATAGGTACGGGGCTGACTGCCTCGCCGCAACAGGCGCAAGAGGTTCATGCGGCTATTCGCTCGCAGCTGTCGGCGGAGAACGCCGAAGTTGCTCGCGGCGTACGGATTCTGTACGGCGGCAGTGTGAAGGCGGCCAGTGCGGCCGACTTGTTCGGCATGCCGGATATCGATGGGGGGCTGGTTGGTGGTGCCTCCCTGAATGCGGATGAGTTCGGTGCGATCTGTCGCGCCGCAGGAAGCTGACAAGATGCTGGAAACTGTCGTTATTGTGGTGCACTTGCTGGTCGCTCTGGGTGTTGTAGGCCTAGTGCTGGTTCAGCAGGGCAAGGGCGCAGATGCTGGTGCCTCGTTTGGTGCTGGTGCTTCGGCAACCGTTTTCGGAAGCCAAGGTTCCGCTACCTTTTTGAGTCGCTTTACTGGTATACTCGCCGCGGTTTTTTTCATTACCAGCCTGGGCTTAGCGTTCTTCGCTAAAGAAAAGGCTGAGGCGCTGAGCAACGTGGGCCTGCCGGATCCGGCGGCACTCGAAGTTCAACCCGCCAAGCCGGCAGCTGACGATGTGCCGGTGCTCGAAGAGCAGAAGCCAGCTACCCAGTCGGGTGATGTGCCTCAGGCTCCGGAGCAGAAGTAAGGCAAGTTTTGCCGAGGTGGTGGAATTGGTAGACACGCTACCTTGAGGTGGTAGTGGCCATAGGCTGTAGGGGTTCGAGTCCCCTCCTCGGTACCATATAAAGAGAGGCCCGCAGAGATGCGGGCTTTCTTCTTCGCGGGATGTTCGGTTGACCATGCAAGGTGCTGGCCGTATAATCTCGCACCAGCTTTGACGCGGGGTGGAGCAGTCTGGTAGCTCGTCGGGCTCATAACCCGAAGGTCGTTGGTTCAAATCCAGCCCCCGCAACCAAGATTCCGAGTTGTTGTTTCAGGCAACAATTGAGCTGAAAGCCCCTTTTGGGGCTTTTTCGTTTGATGTTAAACCTGTTCCGGGTTTGGCCTATTACCCTAAGTATTGAGTTCTGGAATGGGCCTTGTGCCCATTTTTGTTTTTTGATTGGTTATTTTTCAAGAGGTTGCCCAATGGCATCTAAACAGGATCAACTGCAGGCGCTTTTGGCCCCGGTAATTGAGTCCATGGGCTGTGAGCTCTGGGGGTTGGAATATTTGACCCAGGGGCGGTTTTCAACACTGCGTATTTATATTGATGCTGCCGAGGGAGTTTCGCTTGATCAATGTGAAAAAGTGAGTCGTCAAATCAGCAGTGTTATGGATGTTGAAGATCCAATTGATGGCGAGTACACGCTGGAGGTGTCATCACCGGGTTTGGATCGTGAATTATTTTCTCTTGCCCAGTATCAGCGTTATTTGGGCGAGACTATCGCGGGACGATTGCGTACGCCGATAGAGGGTAGGCGGCGATTCAAAGCCGAAATTTGTGCAGTGGATGGTGAAACACTCGTGTTATTACTGGATAACAAAGAGGTAAGGATTCCATTCAGCGCAATTGATAAAGCCAATCTGGTTCCTCGTTACGACGATATTTTGCGTGGAATCGAACAAGCTAAATAATTTCAGGGTGACTTTTATTTAATAAAAGTTCTGACATGGTACGAACGTAAACTTTCAATAGTTTGCGTTTGGGAATTAACAGAGGCAAACACATGAACAAAGAAATTTTGCTGGTCGCTGATGCGGTATCCAACGAAAAAGGTGTGGATAAAGAGCTAATCTTTCAGGCGATTGAAACTGCATTGGCTACAGCGACCAAAAAACGTTTCGATGAAGATTCTAGCGTTGCTGTAACAATCAATCGTGCAACTGGTGATTACGAAACCTGGCGCAGTTGGCTGGTAGTAGCCGATGATGTATTGGCTGAGTTGGGCACACAATTTACAACGGAAGAAGCACGTGAAAAGGATCCTGCTCTAAAAGTGGGTGATATTTATAGAGAGAAAATTGAAAACGCTGACTTTGGTCGAATCGCCGCACAAACAGCGAAACAAGTCATAGTGCAAAAGGTACGTGAAGCTGAACGTGCACATATGGTGGATGAATATCGTGATCGTTTGGGTGAGTTGGTAAACGGTACTGTTAAAAAAGTAACGCGCGACAGTATTATTGTTGATCTGGGTAGTAACGCTGAAGCTATACTGCCACGCGAAAATTTAATTGGCCGTGAAATATTTCGTTTGGGTGACCGCATTCGTGCGTTGTTATTGGAAATTCGTAACGAAGCACGCGGCCCGCAATTATTATTGAGTCGCTCACACTCAAAAATGCTGATTGAGCTTTTCAAAATTGAAGTGCCGGAAATTTCCGAAGAGATTATCGAAATCAAGGGAGCCGCACGCGATCCCGGATTGCGCGCAAAAATTGCGGTAAAAACCAATGATGGACGTATTGATCCCGTGGGTGCTTGTGTGGGTATGCGTGGTTCGCGTGTGCAAGCAGTTTCAAATGAATTAGGTGGTGAGCGCGTGGATATTGTGTTGTGGGATGACAACCCGGCGCAATTTGTAATTAATGCTATGTCTCCTGCTGAAATTGAATCCATAGTCGTTGATGAAGATGCTCGCTCAATGGACCTGGCTGTTAATGAAGATAATCTGGCGATGGCAATTGGTCGAGGTGGCCAGAATGTGCGTTTGGCAACAGAGCTCACAGGTTGGATCATCAATGTTATGAGTGTTGCGGATTGGCAAGCCAAACAGCAGGCGGAGTCCGGTGGGTATATTGAATTGTTTATGAATGCATTGGATGTTGATGAAGATGTAGCCGGCGTTCTGGTTGAAGAAGGATTTACAACATTGGAAGAAGTGGCCTATGTACCTCTGGATGAAATGCTCGCAATTGATGGTTTTGATGAAGATATTGCAGAAGAGCTGCGTGCGCGTGCAAAAGATGCATTGTTGACTCGTGCGTTGGCATCGGAAGAGCGACTGGAAGGTGCGGCACCGGCAGAAGATTTGTTGAACATGGAGGGTATGGATCAGGCGCTGGCTATGAAATTGGCTGGCCGGGGAATTTTGACTATGGATGATCTGGCGGAGCAATCAGTGGATGAATTGCTGGATATTGACGGTGTAAATGCCGAGCGTGCTGCGGCACTGATTATGAAAGCGCGTGAACCCTGGTTTGCCTGATCAATCAGGTAACAGGTAACAAGACTCCTCGAGGAAATAGAATGGCAGAAGTAACCATTAGCGAACTCGCCAAATCCATTGGCACCCCTGCAGAGCGTTTGTTAAAGCAAATGCAGGAGGCAGGTTTGTCACACAAATCGCTTGATGCCAAAGTATCGGACGATGAAAAACAACGATTGTTAGCGTATCTCAAAGCCAGTCATGGCGAAGCGGCTCAGGAGCCGAAAAAAATCACGTTGCAGCGTAAAACTACGACCACCATTAAAACCGGTTCTGGCGCCGCCAAAAAGACAGTAAATGTTGAGGTGCGTAAAAAAAGGACTTATGTCAAACGGGAAGAAGAAGCTGCTGACTCCCAGGAAGAAACGACCGAAGCCAAAGATGTTGAGCTGCTGATTCAGGAAGCTCCTGAAGTAGCTGTTGTGGTTGAGGTGGAGTCTGTACCGGAGCCTGTTGAAGAGCCGGTTGAGAGTCGTGAAGAAATTAATGCGGAAGTACACGAGACTACTGAAGCGCCATCTCATCGCATGTCCTTTACTGATGGCATAGAAGAGAAGCGTCGTGCTGCTATCGAGCGTCGTCAAGCTGAAGAAACCCAGCGTCAGGCAGATGCCAAAGCGCGTGAAGAATCCAGACAAAAAGCTGAAAAGCCCCGTCCCAAACGCAATGAGAAGCCTGCCGAACGCACCGAGCAACCGACAGAACGTGCAACTAACGAGCGTTCTGGCAATGAACGTGGCGACAGACCCAAAACTGGCGCCAAACCAGCAGGTGCAAATCGTGGTAAACCTTCTGCGGTGACTCCTATAGCGCCACCGGCGATGAAAGAAGATACCAAGCACGGGAAAAAACATACTCGACGCGATGACGATCTTGATGATGACGATTCAAGCAACAAGCGCCACGGTAAAGCTGCGAAAAAAGGTGTAGCGGCTGCTCCCAAAAAGTCGGTCAAAATTGATTTGTTGACGTTCACTGATGATGATGAAGACAGTGATGTATTGGCTCGCCGCAGTCATATTCGTGCGCACCACAAAAAGAACAACAAGCATGCTTTCAAAAAGCCCACAAGTCAGATTATTCACGAAGTTGATGTACCGGAACACATTCTGGTATCAGATCTCGCCCAGCGTTTGACGATCAAGGTGAATGAGTTGATCAAACGCCTGATGAAAATGGGTGTGATGGCGTCAATGAACGAAGCTATAGATCAGGATACCGCAGTATTGATTGTTGAAGAGTTGGGCCATAAAGCCAATCTGGTCAGTGAAGATGATATCGAGCATGCGCTTGAGAAATCATTGGATCATCAGGGAGACGTTACTCCTCGTGCACCGGTTGTAACCGTAATGGGTCACGTTGACCATGGCAAAACCTCGTTACTGGACTATATCCGCGAAGCTAAAGTAGCTGCGGGTGAAGCCGGTGGTATTACACAGCATATTGGTGCTTATCGAGTGTCAACCAGTCGTGGCGAAATTACCTTTTTGGATACTCCGGGCCATGCTGCCTTTACAGCCATGCGTGCTCGCGGCGCCAAAGCCACCGACGTGGTAATTCTGGTCGTTGCTGCTGATGATGGCGTAATGCCGCAAACTGAAGAAGCAATTCAGCACGCACGCGCAGCGAATGTGCCAATAGTGGTGGCAATCAACAAATGCGATAAACCCAGTGCCGATCCTGATCGTGTCACCAATGAATTGGTGGTCAAGGGTGTTATTCCTGAAAATTACGGTGGTGATACGCAATTTATTCAAGTCTCTGCCCACACTGGCCAGGGTATTGACGATTTGCTGGAAGCCATTTCATTACAAGCTGAGGTTCTGGAATTGCACGCCCTTGCCGATGCTCCGGCAAAAGGGGTGATCATTGAGGCTCGTGTCGATAAAGGTCGCGGTACTGTTGCCACACTGTTGGTACAGCAGGGTACGTTAAAGCACGGTGATCTGGTGCTGGCGGGTCAAACCTATGGTCGTGTTCGTGCCATGATGAATGAGCGTGGCGAGCAAGTGAAAGAAGCTGGCCCATCAACACCCGTGGAAATTCTTGGTTTGGAAACACCGCCAAGCGCAGGTGACGATTTTGCTGTATTGGATGATGAGCGCAAGGCGCGTGAAGTTGCCCAATTCCGTGTTGAAAAAGAGCGCAAGGAAAAACTGGCACGGTTCCAGGCGGCAAAATTGGAGAATATGTTTGCCAATATTGAAACTGGCCAGAAGAAGATCCTCAGTGTCGTTGTGAAAGCTGATGTACGTGGTTCATTGGAAGCTATCCAGGCATCATTGGCCGAGATAGGTAATGACGAAGTTCAGGTCAACGTGATCTCCGCCGGTATTGGTGGCATCACTGAAAATGATGTGAATCTGGCATTGACCAGTGGCGCCATTATTCTCGGTTTTAATGTGCGAGCGGATTCAGCCACCCGTCGTTTATCCGAGACAGAAGGTGTTGATATTCGTTATTACAGCATCATTTACAACCTGTTGGATGAAATCAAAGCAGCATTAAGCGGCATGTTGGATCCTGAACGTGTTGAAAATATTCTGGGTACGGCGGAAGTGCGCGAAGTGTTCAATTCACCCAAATTTGGCCAGGTGGCCGGTTGCATGGTGATAGATGGAACAGTTCATCGCAATAAACCCATTCGTGTACTGCGCGACAATGTGGTGATATTTACCGGCGAGTTGGAATCCTTGCGTCGTTTCAAGGATGACGTGTCCGAAGTTCGCAATGGTTTTGATTGCGGTATTGGCGTGAAGAACTACGACGTGAAGATAGGCGATCAGATCGAAGTCTTTGAAATCAAAGAAGTGGCTCGTTCGCTTTAATCCTTATGAGGTATCAGGCGCATGCCTAGAGAGTTTTTCCGTTCAGACCGTGTTTCCGATGCGATTCAGCGGCTCCTGGGGCAAGTTATTCCCCAGGAGATCCGCGACCCCCGTGTAGGTATGATCAACATTAACCAGGTGGTTGTATCGCGCGATATGTCTTACGCAAAAGTCTACGTCACTTTTGTAGGTGATGATGAAACCAAAAGTTTGCAAGCCGTTAGTATATTGAACAAAGCCAGTGGATTTTTACGAGGGTTTGTCGCCAAGGAGATGGATATGCGCAGTGTGCCAAAACTGCAGTTTTTCTATGATAAAACGGCGATTCGCGGGCAGGAAATATCCTCGTTGATTGATCGTGCACTGGCAGAAGACAAGCGTCATCAACAAGACGATGCTTCACCTGATTCCCAGGTTTGATCATGCGTAAAAGAAAAGGCCGTCCGGTGGACGGCGTATTGTTGTTGAATAAACCTGTCGGTATGACCTCCAATCAAGCGCTGCAACGAGCCAAACGATTGTTTTTTGTTGAAAAAGCCGGGCATACAGGCAGTCTTGATCCTATGGCAACCGGTGTTTTACCTTTGTGTTTTGGCGAGGCGACCAAGTTTTCGCAGTTTTTGCTGGATGCAGACAAGGCTTATCGCACCACTGTCTGTTTGGGGGTAACCACCGATACCTGTGATGCAGAAGGCGAGATCGTCGGGCGACAATCAGCGGATGCTGTCAATCTTGGGCAAATTGAACAAGCCCTGAATAATTTTCGGGGGGTGATCCAACAAGTCCCCCCCATGTATTCTGCGCTGAAGCGCGATGGGCAGCCACTATACAAATTGGCTCGACAGGGCGTTGAAATTGAACGTGAAGCTCGTCAGGTTGAAATTATGGAGTTGACCCTGCTGGATTTCCGGCCGGGTTCTGAAGCGGAAGTGGATCTGGAAGTACGCTGCTCCAAAGGGACCTACATTCGTTCATTGGCACATGATCTGGGTCAGTTGCTGGGTTGTGGTGGTCATGTGCGCAAGTTGCACAGGATCGCATCAGGTGCTTTTGTTGAGGCAGACTGCATCAGTCTGGATGAGTTGCAGCAGCTGTTCGAAACTGGTGGTTATGAAGCCCTGGATCTCAGCTTGAAACCGGCCGATTCGCCGGTCGCCAGTTTACCTGCGTTGGAATTGCTGCCAGATTCAGCTTACTACTTCCGGCAAGGTAATCCGGTGATGAATGCACAGGTCTACCGTATTGCTGATCAAGGTGATATTGTGCGCGTCTTTTGTGCAGAAACCGATCAATCTGCACGACGTTTTTTAGGATTGGGTGAAATTACGGACGATGGGCGAGTCGCACCTAAACGAATTATTGCCAACCCTGTGTGATGGTTGGTTAAGAATTTATCCCGTAACAGGGGTAAAAACACCGATGAGGATACACATGCATCTTCATCACAACCCACCTGTAAATGTGCACGGGCGGGCTGTAATCAGTTGGCACATTAAGAGGAAACTATCATGGCACTGAGTGCTCAAGAAAAAGCAGCAATTGTTAAAGAATACCAACAAGCTGAGGGTGATACCGGTTCGCCGGAAGTACAAGTGGCGCTGTTGACTATCAACATTAACAAATTGCAAGACCATTTTGCTGCACACAAGGCAGATCACCATTCACGTCGTGGTTTAATTCGTATGGTTAACTCACGTCGTAAGTTGCTGGACTACCTGAAAGCCAAAAATAGCGATCGTTATACTGCGTTGATTCAAAAACTCGGTCTGCGTCGTTAAGAGTTGTAAACTGCCCGCTTCGGCGGGCAGTTTTATTTTTTAGAATTTTATTTTTGAGATGATTGTGTAAATCAATATTTCTCAAAATAAATTACAGTCATTCCTGCGAAGGCAGGAATCCAGAAGTTTTACCAGTAAATGGATCCCTGCCTTCGCAGGGATGACTGCATCAAAAATGATTTTATTTTTAATTTAATTGAACAAGAAAGGATAAAAGAGTGAATCCGATTATCAAAAAATTTCAGTACGGCAATCAAACCGTGACTTTGGAAACAGGCCGCATAGCACGTCAAGCAACAGGTGCAGTGTTGGCAACTATGGGTGAGGTTTCTGTACTTTGTACAGTTGTCGGCGCAAAAGAAGCATCACCGGGTCAAGACTTCTTCCCACTGTCTGTGCATTATCAGGAAAAGTCCTATGCTGCCGGTCGTATCCCCGGTGGTTATTTCAAGCGTGAAGGTCGTCCCTCAGAAAAAGAAACCTTAACGTCACGTTTAATTGATCGCCCCATTCGTCCGTTATTTCCCGAAGGTTTTTTAAATGAAGTACAAGTAATTTGTACAGTTGTGTCTACCGATAAAAAATATGATCCCGATATTATTGCCATGATCGGCACTTCAGCGGCATTGGCGATTTCCGGTATTCCGTTTAATGGCCCAATCGGTGGAGCGCGTGTTGGTTATACCGCAGACTCTGGCTATATCCTCAATCCAAGTTATGAAGAATTGGCGTCATCGGAATTGGACATGGTCGTTGCCGGTACCAAAGATGCTGTGCTGATGGTGGAATCTGAAGCAAAAGAATTACCGGAAGATATTATGTTGGGCGCCGTTCTTTACGGTCATCAGGAGATGCAAGCAGTTATTCAAGCCTGTGCCGAGTTAGCACGTGACGCAGGCAAACCGCGTTGGGATTGGCAACCGGCACCTGTTAATACCGCACTGAAAGAAGCCGTTGCCAATTTCTCCGGTCAGGCGATTGGCGATGCTTATCGCATTACCGATAAAGCTGAACGTTACAATCGTTTGGGTGAATTGCGTAATCAAGCTGTTGCTGAATTGGCCACTGAAGCCACAGGCTTTTCTGCAGATGACGTAAAAGCAGAATTTGGTAACTATGAATACCGGTTGGTGCGTTCACGTATTGTCGCTAAAGAGCCACGTATAGATGGCCGTGATAACAAAACGGTACGTCCTATCCGTGTTGAAGTGGGTGTGTTAGGTAAAGCTCACGGTTCTGCATTATTTACTCGCGGCGAAACTCAGGCCCTGGTTGTTGCAACCTTGGGTAATGCTCGCGATGTACAAGTCATTGATTTTCTCGAAGGCGAGAAAAAAGAATCCTTCATGCTGCATTACAACTTCCCTCCTTTCTCTGTGGGTGAGTGCGGTCGTATGGGTTCAACTGGCCGCCGTGAGATTGGTCATGGTCGTTTGGCAAAGCGCGGTGTACAAGCTGTGTTACCAACCGAAGCCGAATTCCCTTACACCCTGCGTGTCGTCAGTGAAATTACGGAGTCCAATGGCTCAAGTTCCATGGCGTCAGTTTGTGGTTCAAGTCTTGCGCTGATGGATGCCGGTGTTCCTTTGAAAGCACCTGTTGCCGGTATTGCGATGGGCTTGGTGAAAGAAGGTAACCAATTTGCAGTGTTGACTGACATTTTGGGTGATGAAGACCACCTGGGTGATATGGATTTCAAAGTGGCCGGTACCACCAGCGGTGTAACGGCGCTGCAAATGGACATCAAAATTGAAGGCATCACTGAAGAAATTATGGAGATTGCACTGGAGCAAGCTTTAGCTGCACGTCTACACATTCTCGGTGAAATGAATAAAGTATTGGGAACTTCACGTAATGTAGTCAGTGATAATGCCCCGCGTTTCGAAACCATCAAAATTCATCCTGATAAAATTCGCGACATCATCGGTAAAGGCGGTGCGACTATCCGCGCTATTACTGAAGAAACCAATTCGTCAATTGATATTGATGACAGCGGCACAGTGAAAATTTATGCGAATGACAATGAATCTTTGCAAGCAGCATTGTTGCGTGTGCAAAGTATTGTGGCTGAAGCAGAAGTGGGTGCAATTTACGAAGGTACTGTTGTGCGCATTGTTGATTTCGGCGCATTCGTAAACTTCCTTCCAGGCAAAGATGGCCTTGTGCATATTTCACAAATTTCTGACGAGCGTGTTGCCAATGTCAGCGATTATTTGAAAGAAGGTCAGGTGGTTAAGGTTAAGTGCCTTGATATCGATCAGCGTGGCCGCATCAAGCTGTCAATCAAGGAAGCCGTGGCCGATGCCAATTCTGAATCCTCTGTGAAAGATGCCGAAATTGTGGCTGAAGAGTAAATAAGAGAGTGATTCTGTAAAGCCCGCTATCCAGCGGGCTTTTTTTTGGCTTAAATAAACAGATACGAGCTATTGAGTGGTGGTTATGCGTTATTACAGATTGTTAGTGTTGGCACTTTGGATGGCTCTCGCCAGCACCGGAGTTATTGCGTCAAATTTGCCTGTGGCCCCGATCATCATTCCCAAAATAGCGTCTTATGATATTAATCATGAGGATTATTACTTTTCCCAATTGCTACGCCTGGCATTAAGTAAAACAGAATTGCTTTATGGTCCTTGCGAATTGAGAGAAGCAATTAATTGGACTGCGGACAAGCGTTTACGCAAAGGTCTTGAAAAAAATCAGCTCGATGTCATTTGGACAGCGACATCCCCCGAGCTTGAACAGGAATTGCTGCCAGTTAAAGTTTCGCTGTTAAAAGAATTGGGTAATTATCGGGTGTTGATTATTCGCAGCGAAGATCAGGAAAAATTTTCAAAAGTTGAATCATTAAAGGATTTTCAGAAATTTACTGGCGGTATGAATCCGCAATGGGTTGATGCACAGGTGATGAAATTGAATAATCTACCGCAGATATATGCGGTTGGGTATGGAAAACTTTTTAAAATGCTGGCAGCAAAACGCTACGACTATTTCTCCCGCGGTCTTTATCAGGTACAAACTGAAGTCAGTTTTTATCCGGAATTAAAGTTGTCGATAGAAAAAGATTTATTGCTTCACTACAAAAGTGAATCCTATTTTTTTGTTAATAAAACCAATCAAAAACTGGCAGCTCGTATAGAAGAAGGATTAAAAGCTGCCATAGAAGATGGAAGTTTTGATGAGCTGTTTAATAGCGTTCCACGGTATCGATGGGCGATGGATGAATTAAAAAATGGCAACAGGCGAATTATTAATTTGAGTGCTGATGGCTCAAAACATTAGTGCATGTTCAAATTAAGTTTCGTTTAATCCAATTTCTTTATTGTAGGCCTGTCTTAATCAATCAGGAAGCTCACAATGAAACAGATTAAATTATCCATCACCATTCTCGTTTTAGCTCTTTTTCCTGCCTGTGCAAATGCGCGTGATCTGCGTCTGGATGAAGTATTGAAATTGCATGACTCAGGCAGTATTCGATCGTTTGAAGAATTGAATCGCGCAGCACTTGCACAACACCCGGGAGGAGTGATTCGCGATACTGAAATTGAGCATGAATGGGGGCGCTATATTTATCAAATGGAACTGGTGGATGCACAAGGAGTAGAGTGGGATATAAAGTTGGATGCAACGACAGGAGAGATTTTAAAAAATCATCAGGATGATTAACTGCCGAGAAGATTATGCTGTCATTAAAATACGTGCTGTCGATCTTGTTCTGCCTCTCGCTCAGCACAAGTGCGCGTGATCTGTCACAAGATGAAGCCCTGCATCTGCGCGAGCAGGGCCTGATTATTCCACTGGAAAAAGTGTTGACGCTGGTGGATGAACGCTATCCTGACGCCAGTTTATTGGAAGTGGAACTGGAAGAGGAGAATGACATTTATATTTACGAAGTAGAACTGGCAACAACAACAGGTTTGGTTCGTGAACTGGAAATTGACGCAAGCAATGGCAAGATTCTGCAAGATGAGGAGGATGACTAATGCGCGTCCTGATCGTAGAAGATAATGTTGTATTGGCTGAAGAACTTCGCACAGATTTAAAACGTGCTGGTTATGCAGTGGATTGGTTGGTTGATGGTCGCGATGCGTTAATTCAGGGCGCAGTTGAACCTTACGATTTAATTTTGCTGGATTTGGGGTTGCCAGGAAAATCCGGTTTGGATGTATTGCGCGAATGGCGTGCAACAAAAATGTTGAGGCCGGTATTAATTCTAACTGCCCGTGATCATTGGGCTGAACGTATTGAAGGTCTAAAAGCCGGCGCGGATGATTATCTCACCAAACCGTTTCATCCTGAAGAATTACAACTGCGTATACAAGCGTTATTACGCCGTACCCATGGACAAGTCAATCAGCCACAATTACAGAACGGTGGATTGCAATTGGATGAAGCGCGTCAGTGTGCAGTGAAAAACGGTGAAGAAATTGAGCTGACTGCTGCAGAATTCAGCTTGCTGCGTTATTTAATGTTGCATCCGGGAAAAGTAATTCCCAAAAGTCGATTGCGAGATCATCTTTATGATGGTGAAAGTCAAAGTGATTCCAATGTTATTGAAGTACATGTTAATCATTTGCGCAGTAAGTTGGGCAAAGAAATTATTGAAACCAAACGCAGTCAGGGTTATCGCTTGCAGAAAATCAACGACAGGTAACCAATTTGCTAAAGCCTGGCAACTCTATACAACAACGTTTACGTTTTGGTTTGATCAGTGTACTGATAATTACCGGGTTGCTATTGGCTCAAGCTGGTCTCTGGTTATTTGATCAAGGATTGCGTCGCTATTTGCAAAGTCATCTGCATAATGAAGCACAAACTTTATTGGCTGCAATAGTACGCGGAGCTAATGGTATTGAATTGGATCAGCAGCGAATTTCTGCGGGTTATCAGCGCCCCTTTTCCGGTGAATATTTTTTAATTCTGTTACCTGATGATCAATGGCGTTCGCGTTCGTCCTGGGATTACGCCCTGCCCTTGCCCGACAAAACAGGTTTGCAAGACCGTCTTGCAAAAGGCCCTCGCAATCAGGAATTATTAATATATCGTAGTGATTTCCGGCGTTATGGAAAAAATATTCAGATAATTACCACACAAGATTACGCGCCTATGTTGCAAAGTTTTCGTAACATGCAATGGTTGGCAATTGGTTTGGGTTCATTAGCCTTGATACTGTTGGTATTAATGCAGCGTTATTTGGTGCGGCGTGCTTTGCAACCTCTGGAAAAAGTCCGGCAACAAATTGTGCAATTGCAACAGGGACAGCGCAGTGAATTGGAGCATCAGGTTCCTGATGAATTAATACCCTTGGTGCAGCAAATTAATCATTTGTTACAACACACTGAAGAAACCTTAAGTCGTTCGCGAAATGCACTGGGTAATTTGGGGCATGCGTTAAAAACGCCGCTGGCTATTTTGTTCAGTCTCGCCAATCATCCTGAGTTTAATCATTACCCGGAACTGCGGGAGAGCTTTCAACAGCAATTGCACGCTATGCAAGAACGTATTGGTCGTGAGTTGGGGCGTGCACGATTGGCCGGTGACGTTTTGCCTGGCGCATATTTTGATTGCGCAAAAGAATTACCTGATCTGTGCGTAACCTTGCAGCAAATTCACCCGCGCAATTTACAATTGGATTGGCATGCAAGCGATGGGTTGCGATTGTCTTTTGATAGAGAAGATATGCTGGAGTTATTGGGCAACATACTCGATAACGCTTGCAAATGGGCACAACAACGAGTGCAGCTTGCTATTGAGCTTCAGGAAAATAATTATGTCATTTCGATTGATGATGATGGCCCCGGTATAGCCACTGAATTACGCGAGCAGGTATTAAGTCGTGGAATGCGTATTGATGAACAGGTTCAGGGACATGGTTTGGGATTGAGTATAGTGCGCGATATTGTTGAACATTGTCGCGGCGAATTATTTTTACAAACCAGTCGTCTCGGTGGGTTGCAAGTTGTTATCAAATTACCGGCTTCTCATGCGGTATCGATTAACCAACATTGATCAGTTTTGTGTAGAAAATCATCCGAATATAAATAAAAAACATTATTGCAGCGTTCAATCCCGCTTTTGTTCTTTTTGGAATAAACGCTGTTTGTCTCTTTCCCAGTCGCGTTCTTTTTCCGTTTGGCGTTTGTCGTGTTGTTGTTTGCCTTTGGCTAATGCCACTTCGCACTTCACTATGTGATTTTTCCAATAGAGTGCAGTGCAGACTACGGTGTAGCCTTTTTGTTCTTTTGCTTCTTGCAAACGATCAATTTGGCGACGGTGCATCAATAGCTTTCGTGTGCGATAAGGATCAGTCACAAAATGGGTTGATGCGCTGGCCAAAGGTTGTATTTGTGATGCCAACAGCCAGGCCTCATCATTTTTAAATATCACATAGGTATCGGTAATTTGCCCTTTGCCTGCACGCAGACTTTTGATTTCCCAACCGGTCAGTGCAATACCGGCTTCAATGCGTTCGAATAATTCAAAATCGAATTTGGCTTTTTTATTCAGGGCAATAGTGTTGCTATTTTGTTTGGGCTTTTTGCTGGCCATTGTCTTCGCTAATCCTGTTTGTAACTTGCGGCGCATTATAGCGATAAAATCGTTTAGAATTGCGGGCTTTATTGTGGCCTCAAAGGTAATCAATTCCCTTGAAAGGGAATTGGCTCCTCACTTTGAAAAAGGGAGGCGGGGGAGGGATTTAAAAAGTTCTATTTATGAAGATCTTAAATCCCCCCTACCCCCCCTTTTCCAAAGTGGGGAACCAGTTAGGAGAATAACCAAGGTATTTCATGCAAACAGTAACCGCCAGCGCATTGGTTGCCTATTCATCACAGCAGATGTTTGATCTGGTGAATGATGTAGAGGCTTATCCGCAATTTATGCCGGGTTGCACAGCAGCGACTATTTTGTGCAAGGGGGATGATTGGGTTGAGGCTGAATTGGTTTTGAATAAATCCGGATTTAATCAATCTTTCAGCACACGCAACCAGCTAACGGAACCCGAATCGATTCATATGCAATTGATTAAAGGCCCCTTTTCCCGGCTGGAGGGTTTTTGGCGGTTCAAATCCCTGAGCGCTTCGGCTTGCAAGGTAGAGTTCGAGTTGCATTTCGAATTGCAGAATCGCTTTCTGCAAATGGCCGCAGGTAAAATGTTCGCTGGTATCAGCCAGCAACAGGTTGATGCTATTTGCCGCAGGGCAGACATAATTTATTCACAAAAATGAGGTTTTCATGGCGGATTTTGATCTTATAACCGTCGAAGTGGCGTATGCCTTGCCACATAAACAAAAAATTATCAGTTTGTTGGTGGAACCGGGAACCACTGCTTTGCAAGCCGTAAAACGCTCGCGAATTCAGGAGCATTTTCCCGAGATCGATATAGACAACGCCAAGATGGGCATCTTTGGCCAGTCTTTGGGCACCAAAGGTCTGGACACCGCAGAAAATCACGTGCTACATCAGGGGGACAGGGTTGAAATTTATCGACCATTGGTTTCCGATCCCAAAGAGGCCCGCCGTAAACGCGCCGAGAAAGACAGTTCACAGGGTTAAACCCTGAATTTGCACTACACTCAATCAATGATGTTGGTATTCCGCAAAGCTTCCCGCGGTTGATCGCGAGGAGGTCCCTTGTGTGAGGTGAGGTGATGCCAACCCTATAATGGGATTTGAGAGTAGGCAGCTTGTTAATCAGTAATAAATTTCGAACGATTTATTTTATTTTTGCGGCTTTATTGGCGCTGCTATTGTTTTGTTTGTGCTTTCATGAAATTCAATATCATCAGCGGGACTGGGCACAGCAACAATCGACCCTTGCGGTTAAACAACAAAATGAATGGCAACGCAAACAATCTCAAATTGGCCAGGATTTGCTGGTGTTGGCGCAACCGGTATTACTGGATGCCCGATTGATGACGGATATCAAAACTATCTTTCGCGAACAACAACATCATCCCTCCCTTAATATCGAAAAAAAACAACAGCACCACGATCAGCTTTATCATCAAATGGAATTCTTTTGGCACAAAATGCAAGAGCAAGGTGTGAGTGAATTTAATTTGCATTTCACACCCGGGGTCAGTGTTGTGATTATGGAAAACCCGCGAATGCTCTCGGATAGTCTTGGACAATCCCGACCCGAAATAACCGAGGTATTTACGCATGGAAAATCCGCAATTTTATTTGCGGCTTCGCGTCAGGGCACGGCCAATCGTTTGCTTATTCCTATCAAAGATGACGACAAAGTCATCGCTGTGATTGAACTTGCTATTCGCCTCGAAACAAAATCCAGTGCTGCAGCTTTGCTACACAAACACATAGCCGATGTGTTGCTCTGGGACCAAAAACGCAAACAAATGCACCCGACATTGGTAGGTGATTGGCGTTTGGAAGTAGCATTTGAACCTGTTGCTGGTTGGTGGCAGCAGGGACTGATTATGGTTGAGCAACAAGAACAATTAATTAAAACACCGGAAGGAATTTTTTTAGCAAGTTGGATTAATCACTCCACCCGACGATTGGCTTTGATTATCTGGACGGATATCACAGAGGAATACAATCGCCATCAACAAATATTACGCAACACCTATGTGAAATGGGGCGGCTTGTTGTTGGCATTACAGATGCTGCTCTATTTTTGTTTTCATCTGTTAGTGAAATATCAGCGACAGGAAAAAGAAAATTATCAGCGGTTACTGACAGATGAACACAAGTTAGTTGAACAAAATTCTGCGCGTCTGGCATTGGCTTTGCGTTCTACTGACTCCGGATTTTGGGAGTGGGATATAGTAAAAAATAGAATTCGTTTTTCGCCGGAATGGAGGCAATTATTAAAACTTCCTGTTGGTGAAAATGAAATGGATTTAGTGGATTGGGTTAATGCACTGGATCCCAACCACCGCCGTGGTCATCACAACGATATGATGAATCATTTAAAAGGCCTAACGCCAATGTTTGAAAATGAATATCGTGTAAAAACCGGCGATGGCGGATACAAATGGATTTTATCCAGAGGCAGAGTTGTTGAAAGGGATACATCCGGTAAAGCGACATTGATAGTAGGTGTATACACCGATGTTACCAATAGAAAAGACGCCGAATTATTCAGTGTTCGACAACAAGCTGCATTGCAAACTTTAAACGAGATTACTTCTTTGCCTATCAATGATGTTGATGAACAATTGAAGCGGGCGCTGAATCTGGCAGCTAAATACATGGGCGTCACCAGAGCCGGGATCAGCGATGTGAGTAAAAAACATTTTCAATATCGCAGTTATATTGATGTGCATGAAAAAATGCATATCCCTTATGTTGCACTTGAAAATACATTTTGCAGCCTGGTGATTGGCAACAAGGAAATGATTGCTGAAGACAGCATGCATAAATCCATTTATGCAGGCCATCCGGCACTCATCAATGGTGGACATGAATCTTATATAGGCGCCCCTATTATTATTTCCGGCGTGATTCATGGAACTTTATTTTTCAGTGCTCCTAAAAGTCGCGAAAGACCTTATGATCAACTGGATAAAGATTTTGTATATCTGTTGTCGCGCTGGGCAGCTGCTGTGATCGATCGCCGAATTCGCGATGATGAAAAGAAAATCATTATTGAACGTTTTAAAAAGCTGTCAGAACATTTGCCAGGATTTTTATATCAGTACCAGTTACGACCTGATGGTTCCTTCTTTTATCCCTATGCCAGTCCGGGAATCTACAATATTTATGGTGTTACCGCAGAAGAAGTTTCACACTCGGCAGAAAAAATACTGGATGTTATCCACCCTGAAGAATTGGGTTGGATAGCAGAAACCGTATCTTATTCTGCATCCAATTTAACACCATGGGTGGCTACCGTCAGAGTAAATAATCCCAACCGGGGGCTGGTCTGGACACACGTACAATCTATTCCGGAAAAATTGGATGATGGCAGTGTGCTGTGGCACGGTTATGTGTCGGATATTACTTCACTAAAAAATACCGAATTGAAATTGGAGCGCGCCAACGCCATGCATCAGGCAATTTTGGATGCAGCCAGTGTTGCCATGATCACGATGGACGTGAATGGAACCATAAAATCCTTTAACCGCGGTGCGGAAGTGATGTTGGCCTATGAAGCCAGCGAAATAATTGATAAAAAAACACCTGCCAGTTTTCACTTACCAGAAGAAATCATTGCGCGCAGTAAAACCCTTTCCGATATTCTCGGCTATCAGGTTCAGCCTGGATTCGATGTGTTTATTGCAAAAGTGCGTGATGGTGATGATGATGAAAATGAATGGACTTATGTACGTAAAGATGGATCATCAATACCGGTGCTGTTAACAGTATCAGCTCTGCGCGACAAATTTGGTGATATTACCGGTTACTTGAGTATCGCACGTGATATCAGTGAATTGAAACGCATTGATAAAATGAAAAATGAATTTGTGTCAACAGTAAGCCATGAATTGCGAACGCCCTTAACATCAATTAGTGGTGCGTTAGGAATAGTCGCTAACGGTCTGGTCGGTGAATTACCGGAGCAGGCGAATAAAATGATACAAATTGCGCATAACAATTCGTTACGCTTAATCACTTTGGTTAATGATTTATTGGACATGGAAAAATTGTTAGCAGGAAAAATACAATTCCAGATGCAACGCTGCTCCATGATGGATTTGATCAGGCGCTCAGTAGAGTCAAATGCAGCCTATGCAACACAGTATGGCGTGACATATCAAATCAATGAGCATTCAGTTGATGAAACTGTTTTGGTGGATGCACAACGCATTCAACAGGTGATGGCGAATTTTCTGTCAAATGCAGCAAAATTTTCACCGCCGGGTGAGATTATCGATATTCGGTGCGAATCGGGTTTTGGTCGTGTGAAAGTGACCGTCAAGGACAAAGGCCCCGGCATTAATGATGAATTCCGTAATCGTATTTTCAAAAAATTTTCACAGGCTGACTCTTCTGATACGCGACAAAAAGGGGGTACGGGGTTGGGTCTGGCTATATGCAAGGAAATGATTGAACAAATGGGCGGAAAAATTGGTTTTGAATCCGTGGCTGGCCAAGGTGCCAGTTTTTATTTTGAATTTCCCTGTGATACAGGCAACGTTAGTTTTCCAGCAATAAATAGCGAATTGCAAAAAACAACAATATTAATCATTGAAGATGAAGAAGCATTTGCCGGTTATTTGAAAGAACGATTCGAAGAGCGCGGATTCAGTGTTGATATCGCAGAAGACGGCAATCAAGCCTTGAAGCTGTTGCACGTTAACACTTACGATCTGGTTACACTGGATCTTTTTTTACCCGACATGCATGGCATTGAAATATTAAAAGATCTGCGTTTGCGTGAAAACTCACAGCATGCCAAGGTGCCGATTCCTGTTGTGATTATTTCAGCAGACCCTGACGATGGGAAAAATCGTATCCCGGAGTATCTGACTAATTCAAAAGCCATTTACTGGATTCAAAAGCCCATGATTGATGGAGAACCCATGATGACTGTTGATTATGCACTCATGCTAACAAAAAAATTACAAGCTGAATGACATGAAAGCAGCATTACCGGACAACGAAGATTTTCGATTACAAGCACTCTATCAATTATCCATTTTGGATACAGCACGAGAGCAAAGTTACGATGATATTGCGCAATTGGCTATGGTAATTTGTAATCTGCCCATAGCTGTAGTGACCTTGATTGATAAAAACAGACAATGGTTTAAAGCATGTGTAGGACTGGATGCAACGGAAACCCATCGCGACGTTGCATTTTGTGCGCACGCCATTTTGAATCCAACAGAAATTCTGGAAGTGGAAGATGCAACACAAGATGAGCGATTTGCCGATAATCCTTTGGTGACAGGTACGCCCGGGATTCGTTTTTATGCAGGAGCACCCTTATTGATGCAATCCGGATTTGCACTGGGTACTTTGTGTGTGGTGGATTACAAGCCAGGAAAATTAACTGCAACGCAAAAAAAATCTTTGATGCTGCTGGCGAGTCAAATTGTCAAATTATTTGAGCTGCAGGAAAGTCATCAGAAACTCAGTGATCAGGCACAAAAACTGGCAAGTTTTTATTTAATGTCGCCTGTCGCAATTGCTTTGAATCGTTTTGATGACGGCGTATTTCTGGAAGCCAATCCCGAACTTTATAGAATGTTGGGCTACACACCGCAAGAGTTTTGCGGATTAAGTTATTGGGATATCACACCGAAAAAATATGAAGCTGATGAAATTACGCAATTGCAACAACTCCGACAATCCCTTCGTTATGGACCTTACGAAAAACACTTTATCAGTAAAGCTGGCGAATGGGTGCCAGTGCTATTGAATGGGGTGTTGATTAAATCGCTTTCCGGCGAACTGCAAATCTGGTCAATTATTCAGGATATTAGTGAGCGCAAACGTGCAGAACAATTAAAAAATGAATTCGTATCCAGTGTCAGTCATGAATTGCGAACCCCCTTGACGTCCATTTCAGCAGCTTTGCGAATGGTACTGGGAGGTACCATGGGTGAGGTGTCAGACAAAATTGGTGATTTATTGAAACTGGCAGTGAAAAATAGTGAACGATTAACACTGCTCATTAACGATTTGTTAGACATGGAAAAATTATTGGCAGGGAAAATGGTGTTTGATATGCACCCTCATTCAGTGATTGCAATCATCGAGCAATCGATTTTGGAAAACCAGGTTTATGCTGATCAATACGGGGTATCTTTTTCTTTTGTTGCTGACAGAGATTGCCAGATTTCGGTTGATAGCCATCGATTACAACAGGTGTTGAATAATTTTTTATCCAATGCTGCAAAATTTTCAAATAATAATTCCATAATTGAAGTAAAACTTGATGTTCATCAGGGGCGCGCTCGAATTTCTGTACAAGATTATGGTTTAGGCATTCCTCTGGATTTTCAAAAGAGAATTTTTCAAAAATTTGTACAAGCCGATGCGCCTGATGCACGTCGTCGCGGCGGAACAGGATTGGGGCTTTCTATCAGCAAGGAATTGGTAGAGCGCATGGGCGGTTCCATAGGTTTCACATCGGAATTAAATAAAGGGTCAACTTTTTTTGTTGAATTCCCATTAATATTTAATGACCAGGGGGTTGCAGATGTCCAAATCACTTGAGCGAATTCTTTATGTTGAAGACGATCCCGATATCCAGCAAATAGCCGTTATGGTTTTGAAAGATATCTCGGGCTTTACTTTATCCGCATGTTCTTCCGGTAGTGAAGCCGTTGCCAAAGCCGTTGCATTCAACCCGGATTTGATACTGTTGGATGTGATGATGCCGGGGATGGATGGGCCTGAAACCTTGCGCGAATTAAGAAAATTTCCACAGCTCACCAACACCCCCGCTGTGTTTATGACTGCCAAGGTGCAACCACAGGAAGTACGCGAATATTTGTCCATGGGCGCTTTGGCTGTAATCGCCAAACCTTTCGACCCTATGACGCTGGCAAGTGAATTAAAAGCTATTTGGGAAAAACGTTTGGGATAATTTTTTATCGTTTGCATGAGTTTGCATCAGAAAAATACTTAACCATTTTTCAACCTTCCGACCAAAGCAAGTCCAAATTTTTAAATCCCCAATCTTCCGGGGATTCACGGCCAATGATTTTGTCTTTACCCAGCAACACAGATAAGTCTATGGTTTCCTGGATTATGGGTGACTTGGTTTTAACTGAATAAAATATTTTAACTTTGGGTGTTAATAATGATGTTGGGTGCTGTTCGATAACTACACCCAATTTTCCTGATTCAAGTCTAACCAACGAACCGGTAGGATAAATGCCAACGGTTTTTACAAATGCCTGAAAAACAGTTTCATCGAAATGTCCTTTACTCCATTCTGCCATTTTGCGAATGGATTCAGCTGGAGACCAGCCTTTTTTGTAAGGCCGATTGGATGTAATTGCATCGTAAACATCGCACACCGCCCCCATTTTGGCGTAAAGACTGATGTGATCGCCTTTTAATCCGTGCGGGTAACCTGTGCCGTCCATTTTTTCATGATGGTGCAGCACAACATCCATCACCATTGCGCCTACCTGATTGCCTTCCAATAAAATTTGCGCACCAATTTCAGGGTGTGATTTTACGGTTGAAAATTCTTCATCAGTTAATTTTCCCGGCTTGTTTAAAATTTTATCGGGAATACCAATTTTGCCAATATCATGCAACAAACCGGCAAGGCCTACATCGCGAATGGTTGCTTCCGGCAAGTTTAATTGACGACCCAATGCAATCATCAGTGCACACACAGCAACTGAATGCATGTAGGTGTACTCATCCGCATTTTTAAGTCTTGCAAGACTAATTAAAGCATGAGCATTGCGCATAACAGAGTTGGAAATTTCTTCAACCAATTCCTGTGCAGCCCCCACCTCTATCGCCTTACCCAGACGTGCATCATTAAACATGGAGATAACAGCAGTTTTGGATTTGCTGCAAAGTTTGGCAGCCAGTTTGACTTCGTCTTCCATTGCTGTTTTTTCAGATTTTTTGGCAGAACCCGCCGCTGTTAATAAAAATTCTGTTTCCTGTTCGACTTCATCTTTTAATTTTGCGATTCGATTTTCTTCAACATCAACTCCCATATCCGTGTCAATCCATAATTCCTTGATGCCGCTATCAATAATGGTGCGCAAGTCGTGTTCGTCGGTGAGAAGAAATTTGGTTTTCCAAAAGGGATGCTCCATCCATGACCCACAAAATTCACAGATGAACATTCCCAGCTTCATGTCTTTAACAGAGATTCTTTTTAACATCAGATGTGATTTATCGACCTAAATGTACGAGTGGAATTCGCTATTCAAAAAGTATAGGTGTTATTTGTTCAATGGTAGGGATATTGCGAAACAAATTCTGCAATTTGGTGGGCAGGCATAGGTTTTGCGAAGTGAAAGCCTTGCCCATCTTCACATCCACAAGCGATTAATAAATGCATTTCTTTTGCGGTTTCTATGCCTTCAGCAATGGTTTCCAACGAAAGCGCATCAGCCAATTGAATAATGGTACTGATGATAGCCAAAGAGCCTTTATCGGTTGCTATGGCACTGACAAAACTGCGGTCTATTTTTAATTGGTTGAGTGGAAAATTGCGCAAGTACGCCAGAGAAGAATAACCTGTTCCGAAGTCGTCCAGCGCAATGCGCACACCCAGATTACGCAGCTCATGCAATATGGTTTTGGCGGTATTCTTATCCTGAATAAGCAGTGATTCGGTAATTTCCAACTCCAATCTTTCCGGTGCAATACGGCTTAGTTCCAACGCGCGTTTCACGACAGGAACCAGGCTGCCATGACTGAATTGGGTTGCAGATACATTGACTGCAATTCTCCAGGGTTGCGGCCAGCTGGCGGCCAGTTTGCACGACTCAATCAGCATCCAGGCACCCAGGGCAATAATCATATTGGACTCTTCTGCCAGCGGAATAAATTCCATTGGCGGGATCATGCCTTTTTCCGGATGATTCCAACGCATCAACGCTTCAAAGCCAATAATTTGTTTTGTTTGCAAATGAATTTGTGGTTGTAAATAAATTGCAAATTGCGGCAGTTGCATATCGGCAGACCAATCAAAATTTCGATCTACTTTATGCAGCAGCATTCGTGTATCCCGATTCTGCTCCAATAATTGACGTATATCATTCAGCAAACTCATGCGTTTTTGCGCAGCGGCTGCCATTCCGGATTCATAAAAACGGAAAGTGTTTTTACCGGCGGTTTTGGCCGCATACAGAGCCATATCAGCGTGTTTTAATAAAGTGTCGGAAGAATCGCAATGCATGGGTGATATGGCGATGCCAACACTGCATCCCAATTGCAAACTGATGCCCTCTATTTCAAAAGGTGCACTGAAACAGTCCAACAGACGTTGAGCAATAACATCAGCGCGTTTGGTGGCATCTTCACCCCAGCTGATCAAGGCGAATTCATCACCACTCAGGCGCGCCAGTAAATCTTGTTGTCGAATTTGTTGTTTGAGCCTTGAAGCAACCATTTGTAAAACCTTGTCACCAAATGCATGGCCCATGCCTTCGTTCAGCAATTTAAAATTATCAAGATTTAACAAAAGCAATACATAAAAAGCATCAGCAGGATTACGTGATTCATCTTGCAACCCCAAGCGGGTTTTGAATTGGTGGCGATTGGCCAAGCCGGTTAAGGCATCAATATTTGCCAGCCGATTCATTTCGCGTGTGGACTCTTTGTCTTTGGTGATATCGGTCCCTACACCGCGCCAGCCGAGTAAATTGCCTTGTGTATCCATTAAAGGTTTTGCAGTGAGTTGCCACCAGCGGGGTATATTGTTGATGATCAGCGGAACGGATAAATGACGGAAGGATTTATTCTGTGCAAAATGTTCTTTGAGGGCGTCTATTGCCAAAGTTGATTCCAGTTGTGAATCACCCTCATGAATGGAAAATAATTCCAGAAAAGGAACATCGTGTAGTTGGTGTAAATCAAGCCCAAATAATTTTGCCAATTTTGCTGAAGGATTTTGCAAATAACCCTGTTGATTTAATTCCCACAAACAATCACTGGTGTGGTTTTCAAAATCGTGTAATAACAAACTGGTCAGTTGTTGTTGCCGGTTACTGGCTGCTTCAGCCATTAATCTCCCGCCAAAATTTTTCGCTTGCACCAAAACCGCAGCACAAACTACGTAAGCATAGATAGCCGTCAATAAAATTAATAATTTGAAATAAACCGGTTGGAAAATCAGCAAGGCCAAAACAGTTTCGGCACTAATCAGCAAAACAAAACAAAATGCTGCAGCAGGAATTGTGGACAGTGCGAAACTGCTCGCGCAGACCATGCCAATTACCACCAGCAGTATGATTTCAGTTTGATGAGGTGTTGCATTGCCCAGGGTTAATATCGGCAGTAATCCCCATAAAAATCCGACAATTGCTGCGTGACGCAAAGCTTTTTTGAGTGCACGGGGAGATGACTTTACAGGGGCTTTGCCTTTGCGTTGGCTAAACCAGCCACGCAAGCCCGCTGCCATTAATGCAACAATCACGAAGCCCCATAAATAGAGCCAAGGGTTGGGTGTCTCATAAAACAAATAGAGAATAACCAAAATGTTGACGATATTGGTGCTAATACTGAGCGGTGCAAGAGAAATTACAGCGTGAATTTGTTCTGCCCGAAAATAACTCGCTGTTGTCTCGTCAGCAGAATACAGCGAAAACCATCGCGATATTTTTTCACGAACAGAGCCAAAAAGCCCGGAGATTGAGCCTGTCGGTGTCAATGGGAGCTGCGGTTGCATTTAGCGCCGGCAAACAACCGGCTACCTCCAAATCTATAAGTTACATATGTCACTAAATTCGGGATCTCGCTCTCAAAAAAAGTGATCTATTTAACCTTTAGACTAGTTGACACTGAATGCTAGTCAAGCGCGGCTATTATTTAGGTGTGTCAGGGGGCGGTGTTTCGCGGCGAGCTTCTTCAACCAGTTTTTCCAGATTTTCAGGTTTGGCCAGCAACTTGGAGTCCGGCGCATGATTGCCTTCGGTTTTGATCAGTTTTCCGTCTTTAAAATACACAGTGAAGTGGTACTGGGTGATGTCACCCTCGGAACCCTGACGAGTAGAGTAGAGAAAATCCCAGCGATCATCATCAAAAACGTTGGGAAGCAGGCTGTTGCCCAGCACAAAACGCACCTGGCTTTTGGTCATACCCAGTTTGAGCTTGTCAACATCCTCCTGGGAAATGATGTGCCCCTGCTGCACGGTAATTTTGTGTACGCAACCTGATATGCCGAGTATGGTGATCACAACAAAAACAAACAAACGGGCAAATTTCATATCAGGGCTTCCACTGGTAAAAATGAACGCGGATAATACCCGAACCACAGGAATACTGAGAAGGGTTAGGGTGACAATAATGGCGTCTGAAAATAGTGAACTGCGTAAAGTTGGGCTTAAAGTAACTTTGCCCAGAGTGAAAATACTGCAAATGCTGGAAAATTCGGAGCAACACCACCTGAGTGCTGAAGAAGTGTATAAAGCGTTGAGTGAACAGGGCGATGATGTTGGCCTGGCCACTGTGTACAGAGTTCTGACTCAATTTGAAACTGCCGGTTTGGTTGTAAGACATAATTTTGATGGTGGTCACTCAGTGTTTGAAATTGCTCGCGGTGAACACCACGATCACATGGTCGATATAGATAGCGGCAAAGTGATTGAGTTCCACAATGATGAAATAGAAATGTTGCAACGCAAAATCGCGGCCGAATATGGTTATGAATTAACCGACCACAGCTTGGTGCTGTACGTAAAGCCGATAAAACGTTAGCCGCTAACTGCTTTTTTACTGTATAAAAAAATTGAATAAGTCAGTACGTCCCTTTTGGGGACGTTTTATTTTGAGGGCTACTCAAATCTGAGTTGCTAATCCCCAGCCTTGAAATCCCCATAACAGCCCCAAAATCCTGCCCATTCTTCAAGCTTAAGGATTTCCTGTGACAACTATTGTTTCGGTCCGTCGTAACGGGCAAGTGGTAATTGGCGGTGATGGCCAGGTTTCGTTGGGCAACACCATTATGAAAGGTAATGCACGCAAAGTACGTCGCTTGTATAAAGATCAAGTGATCGCTGGTTTTGCAGGCGGAACTGCGGACGCATTTACGCTTTTCGAACGCTTTGAAGCCAAGCTCGAAGCTCATAATGGTCAGCTCACACGTGCTGCAGTCGAATTAGCCAAAGACTGGCGAACAGATCGCAGTATGCAACGGCTTGAAGCTTTGTTGGCGGTGGCAGACAAAGACGCCTCACTGATCATCACCGGTAATGGCGATGTGATTCAACCTGAAGATGATCTGATTGCCATTGGCTCCGGCGGCAATTTTGCGCAGGCGGCTGCACGCGCACTGCTCGGCAATACGGATTTGGATGCGCGAACTATTGTTGAAAAAAGTTTAAAAATTGCGGGCGATATTTGCGTTTACACCAATCAACAGCACACGATTGAACTGTTGAGTTACTGAAGAGCATCACTCTCTCCCCAACCCTCTCCCATCAAGGGAGAGGGAGCAGAATTAGCTAAAGAAAAAATTTGATTATTGAATTAAATCCAGGAATTATTTTTATGTCATCAATGACTCCACGTGAAATTGTTCACGAACTCGATAAACATATTGTTGGACAACAAAATGCAAAACGCGCGGTGGCTATTGCATTGCGTAATCGCTGGCGCCGCATGCAAGTACCTGCTGATATGCGTAACGAAATTACGCCAAAAAATATTCTAATGATTGGGCCAACCGGTGTGGGTAAAACAGAAATTGCGCGTCGTTTGGCAAAATTAGCTAATGCCCCTTTTATTAAAGTCGAAGCGACAAAGTTTACCGAAGTGGGTTATGTTGGGCGTGATGTTGAATCCATTATTCGTGATCTTGTCGATGTGGCAATTAAAATGCGACGTGAGCAGGCAGTGAAATCGGTGCAGCATCGTGCAGCAGAGGCTGCAGAAGAACGCATTCTTGATGTGCTCTTGCCACCTGCACGCGATATATCTGCAGAAGAAAGCAAACACCAATCCGGCACACGACAAATTTTTCGAAAAAAATTACGCGAAGGCGAACTAAACGATAAAGAAATTGAAATCGATGTGGCGGCTGCCAGTGTGGGTGTGGAAATTATGGCGCCGCCCGGTATGGAAGAAATGACCAGCCAATTGCAATCCATGTTTTCCAATTTGGGGCGTGAGAAAACCAAAAAAGTCAAAATGACGGTTAAAAAAGCGCTCAAACAATTACAGGATGACGAAGCTGCAAAGCTGGTCAGTGAAGAAGATATCAAAACCCAGGCAATTGATGCCGCAGAACAAAACGGGATTGTCTTTATTGATGAGATCGATAAAGTTGCGCGCCGCGGAAATGTATCCGGCGCAGATGTTTCCCGTGAAGGTGTGCAACGCGATTTGCTGCCGTTAATTGAAGGCTGTACCGTATCCACCAAACACGGCATGATCAAAACCGATCATATTTTATTTATTACCTCCGGTGCGTTTCATTTAAGCAAACCTTCCGATTTAATTCCGGAATTACAAGGTCGTTTGCCGATTCGCGTTGAACTCAGCGCATTAACACCGGATGATTTCGAACGAATTTTAACTGAACCCACAGCGTCTTTAACCGAACAACAAATTGCACTGTTAAAAACCGAAGGTATTGACATAAGTTTTTCGAAAGATGGCATTCGCCGTATCGCCGAAACTGCTTTTGATGTGAATGAGCGCACCGAAAATATCGGTGCACGCCGCTTGCACACTATTCTCGAACGTTTGCTGGAAGATATTTCTTTCACCGCTGGCGATGAACATAAATCGATAGAAATTAATGCTGAATATGTTGAAAAACATCTCGGCGAATTAGCGAAGAACGAAGATTTGAGTCGGTATATTTTGTAACGCTTGTATTCCCCCCTTTGAAAAAGGGGGGCTAGGGGGGATTTAAAATCTTCAAAATTGCAGAGATCTCAAATCCCTCCCCGCCTCCCTTTTTCAAAGGGAGGAGCCAGCTCAGTGCTCGATATGAGTCAAATTCAATTCGGAACCCCATGAACCCACCAAACAAAATCAAACTACACAAACAATCACAGCAACTGGAATTACATTTTTCGGCTGAAGAATTTTTTCTGCCTGCAGAATTTTTACGGGTTCATTCTCCCAGCGCTGAAGTAAAAGGTCACGGGCCAGGGCAGGAAGTTTTACAGTTTGGTAAAAAAGATGTACAAATTTCCCAACTGGAGCGCGCAGGAAATTATGGATTAAAAATTCATTTCAGTGATAACCATAACACCGGTATATATACTTGGGACTATTTTTATGAGCTGGGTAAAAATCAGCAGCAACTCTGGCAAATTTATTTGGAAAAACTTCATCAGTCTGGAAAATCCCGCGAACCTGACACACAAATTGTCAAATTCATGAATT
>CBFGPN010000029.1:0-30873 GCA_965650675.1 uncultured Cellvibrio sp. | reverse complement strand
CGCGAAATTGTTGCAACCCAAATAGCAAACGATATTGTCAATAATATGGGCATTACTTTTGCGCAACGTTTAATGGAATCTACAGGTGCAAAGTCAGGTGATGTTGCCAAGGCTTATATTATTGCGCGTGATATTTATCGTGTAGATGAATTTCAGCAGGCGTTGGAAAAAGTGGATTATTTGGTTGATCCACAAATCCAGTTACAGCTGGTGAATGGCATGATGCGTCGTGTTCGTCGTGCTGCCCGATGGTTTTTGCGAAATCGTCGCAGCAATTTAAATCCATCAGTGGAGGTGAATTGTTTTGCACCGGCCATGGCAGAAATTGCACAAGCACTACCGACTTTATTGCAAGGCGATCCCTTAATCGAATGGCAAAATTCACGCAATAAATTACAGGAAGCCGGTTTGCCGGAAAATTTAATTGTGTCAGCCACAAGGCCAGCAAATCTGTATTCAGGTTTAAGTGTTGCCGAGTCTGCGCGTATTGCCAATCAACCTCTGGGTAGAGTTGCCAAATTGTATTTCAGTTTGGGTAACTATTTAAGTTTGCCCTGGTTTTCCAATCAAATTTCCGATTTGAAAGTGGATAATTTCTGGCAAGCCATGGCAAGGGAAACTTATATGGATGATCTGGAAGCACAATTGCGGTCATTGAGTATTTCATTGATCGACTACGTTAATGATGACTCGCAAATAACTGCAGTAATCGAGCAATGGAGTACACAGCATCAATTGTTAATTGGTCGTTGGAAAACCATGGTGAATGAATTACAAGCCGTCAGTGGAACTGATTTTGCCATGTTCTCGGTAGCACTTCGTGATTTGCTCGATCTGGCTCAGGCCAGCCAACATAATGAGGTTACCTTGTTGATTAAATAATGGTTGCAGGGTGGGCAAGAGCAGCATGCCCACCCGGTTTGTTAATTCAAAAAAATCTGATTCAAAATAATCGTCAACTTAAAGATCACATGAGTTCATTAGTTGTTAATTTGGCAATCCCTGCAGAAGAGTTTGTGCGTCTATATCAAGGCAGTGCAAAAGTCGTTATTGCCAAATCACTTGATGGCAGGCAGGTAAAATTTCCTGCCGATATTCTTCGCCCTTATGTTTTGCACCAGGGTGTTTACGGACAATTCAAAATCCATTTTGACGAATTTCATAAGTTCAAGTCGATTGAGAAGCTATGAGGGGTTTTGTTTCCTAAATTTGAAGTTGTCAATTATAATCACCGGCCTTTAAATCGGAGGTTCGAAATAGGCCATACATGTACTCCATTCTCCGTCCCATACTATTTTCGTTAAATCCTGAAACCTCGCATGAGGTCGCATTGTCTCTGCTAAATTTAGCCGAGAAAACGCATACATTGGGTTTATTATCTGCGGATGTAATGGAAAATCCCGTCACTGTAATGGGCATTCGTTTTCCAAATCCCGTGGGCCTTGCTGCCGGGCTTGATAAAAATGGCGATTATTTTAATGCCCTTGGTAAATTGGGTTTTGGATTTATTGAAATTGGAACAGTGACGCCCAAACCCCAACCCGGAAATGACAAACCCCGTTTATTCCGTTTGCCCGAAGCGCAAGCCATTATTAATCGTATGGGATTTAATAATAAAGGCGTTGATCATTTGGTTGATCAGGTTAAACAACGTCGTTACCAAGGCATATTAGGAATCAACATAGGAAAAAATGCATCAACACCTGTTGAAAATGCCGTCGATGATTATTTGATTGGCATGCAAAAAGTGTATGAACATGCCGATTATATTACGATCAATATATCCTCTCCGAATACTCAAGGCTTACGCAGTTTGCAATTTGGTGATTCGTTAAAACAATTGCTGTCCCAGTTAAAAAATGAACAGCTGAGATTGCAACAGCTTTACAAACGATATGTTCCTTTCGCTGTGAAAATTGCACCGGATCTAACCGATGAAGAAACCAAACAAGTTGCTGAAATTTTTTTAGCGCATGATGTAGATGCTGTGATTGCTACTAACACAACTCTTGCACGCGATGATGTCAGGGATTTACCTTTTGGCAATGAGTCAGGTGGATTGAGCGGTCTACCGGTACAGAAAAAATCTACACAAATGATTCGAAATTTGCGTTTAATTCTTGGAAAAAAAATACCCATCATCGGTGTAGGTGGAATCAACGATGCACAAAGTGCCGGTGAAAAAATCTGCGCAGGCGCCAGCCTTGTACAAATCTATACCGGCTTCATTTATAAAGGGCCTTCAGTGATTGCGGAAGCGGCGGAGGGGATCAGACGGTTGAGTTTGGAGTAGGGTATTTGTGGTACCCCTATTGGCGGTCTGCAGGATGATTTACACCATCGTAGGTTGGCACATCAGGTATTTTCAAAGGATTAATTCCTTCGAGGCAAGCAACATTAAAACCATATTGAGTGGGATTTGATCTGCGCTGGTGATGTGTGTACACGCCACAATTACCGCAAAAATAATGCTTGGCTGTTTTTGTATTAAACTGGTAGAGCTTTAGAAAATTTTCTCCCTTTAAAATATTGATGCCAGATAGAGGAATTGACGCTGCTATCGCACCTCTTCTTCTGCATAGCGAACAATCACAGCGGCGCACGTCAATTAATCCATCCGGTAGATCAAGCTCAAACTCTATGTAACCACAATGGCAAGATGCTTTGTGTTTTGGTCTAATTGGAACCCCGTCCACTTCCTTTAAATTTAATGCCATGTTTTATTCCTTGCGAAATTGTTAATGATGTAAAAGTTCACGTACGATTTCTATGATAAAAAAATTCATTCTCCTTAAAGAACCCGCCGTATGCGGAATCGCACAGTGGTGTGGGGTGCAAGAGAAAAACTCGCCTTTGCCCGATTAGCTGCTTGCCTTTAGACGCATAAGTAAAAATTCAGCAACTACGCCAACTGATTCAATAATACTGTGAGACTCCCCTTGAGTTAAAGACGTAATACAGAGGCGTCCATGCCCTGTACCCTCTCTGTTTCTTACTTTATTTATTGACGTAGCAATTTGAAAAATTGCTCTTTCATATTCCTTAATTGCTGACTCATTTGGGTCTCTTGGTGTTTCGGGAGTAGCCATGTTTAATGCTGCATATGCTTGCCCCATTAAAGTGGGGAAATTTGCATTTGTTGGAACATTACCAAATTTTGTTTGAATTATGTGTTTAGCTGTTGCCTCAAGTAAGTCTTTGCCTGTGCCAGACAATAACGCTGCATCTTCAGAACCACGTTTAGCTCTTTGCGCGTATGCTTCAAGTGCATTAGTTAATTCGCGACCCTTCAAATTTTCAAGAACTTTAGGGCGAATATCACCACTTTCGGAGAGAGAGAAATTTTCCGAATCGAATGCGTTTATTGCATTAACTATTTGCTCTTTACCTACATAATTTGGCGATGACTCTCGGAAGCCGCCAACGGCTCTAACCTGAGAGAGGATGAGTGCAATAAGTTTTGAGCCAGCTTGTGTATTATGTTCAATAGCCCAATTTAGAGTTGCTCGGATTCTTTTAGCTTTACCGACAGTTTGACCTTGAGATTTTGGATCGGCCGAAGTTAAACCTGCTCTAGAAATTAATGTTTCAAGTTCTGAGTGTGTTGGTTCACGCGAGTCTACTTGTGCATCATCAATGAGTTTTGATATAGCACCAATTATTACATCAGATAAAGGCAGTTCCATATTTACGAAATTCTCTCTAATTGCTTCAGCTGAGCGGCAGTTATTAAGTTGAGGTTTTTTGGAATACTTTTGCGAAGCAAAACCACATAAGCGCGACTTGCAAACTGTGCCGTGCGCGGGTTGCAGTGCTTGTTATGTTAAGTTTTACAATTTTGTAAGCATAAATTTTCCTAGATATATATAGGATGCGATTAAAAATACTATTTTTAACCAAAAGCATATTAATGAAGGCCAATTTAATAATGGATTAGCTGGGCAATATGGATCGCTTTTCAGCTTATGCTTATTCTTTATTTCTTGATTCCTCGAGAATAAGCCCCAAACCAACGAAGCGGACACATATTGTAAAAGGTCTAGTGACATTGAAATTACTAGTAAAAGTGCAACAAAAACTAATTCGGATGGAAGGTTTATTGGCTTGTCACCGGCCGGAGTATTGAACAGCCAAATTACAGCAATACCAGCAAAAGCTATTTGTCTTGCAACAGAGCTGGCATTTCCTGTATGGGTGTAATAAGCATTTCTAGCCTCTGATAATTTCATTTATTTTCTATTTACTGGGTCTCTTGGCCCCGTACTCCCAGTGGGTTTTGTACTATCGAGTGCTCCTGTTCTTACTTCTCTGCCACCCTTTTGCACATTTTCTTTAATAGGTGTTGATTTAGGCGGTGTGCTTGTGGGCTTTTTGTCTTTTGACATAAATATTTTCCTTTAGTGATTTAAACATACACAAGTTAATAAACAGCGCCGACTATATATCTCCGCGTTGTATTATTTCAACTATCCAATAATGGTATTGAATGTGCGCTAATAAAAACCATTGGTTGAGTGGGGTTTGTTCAGGCTCTTAAAACAGATTTTTTATAACAAAATTCGCATATTTATAAATGCCTGCTAGTCTTAGGGGAAAACTCGATCTGGAGAAAGACCTTGGCTAGTTACAATCCGCAAGAAGCATTGAAGCAATATCGTCAGTTGGGTATTGAGTCCGAGGTGAATACGGCTTCGTCTCACCGGCTTATTCAAATGTTGTTTGAAGGCGCTATTAGCAAGTTGGCTGCGGCGCAGGGGGCTTTGGAAAGGAAGGATTTGGCGACAAAGGGTGAGGCATTGAGTAGTGCCATCAGTATTATTGGTGGGTTGCGCAGTTCTTTGGATATGTCCACAGGTGAAATCGCTGAAAATCTTGATCGGCTGTATGAGTATATGAATATGCGGTTGCTGGATGCCGGAATGCATAATGACTCACAAAAAATTACCGAAGTATCGCAATTATTAAAAACCCTCAAATCAGGCTGGGACGAAATCGCACCGGCGCATTAATTCTGTTTTACATAAATTAAAAAAATAGAATTCTTCATTTTTATTTCGTTATGATCTTGATTATCCATTCAATTTTTTTTCTTTGGGAAATTTATGTCATAAATTTGACTAAGCGGAAAGTCTGAACTATTACTTTACCCAAAATGTTAATTCATTGACTGATGTGTAGTGAGAGTTGAAGGAAATATGATGTTACATTCCAATAATGTTCTGGTAATTGATGATGATGTTGAAAGAGCTGCACATTTAAAAATTGTGCTGGATTTTTTGGGTGAGCCGGCTCAATTAATTAAAAGCAATCAAATCAGTCAGTTTTTTTCTGATGTAACCACATCTGCACATCTATTGGCCGTTTTTTTTGGCGATTACAGTCAAAGTGATTACAGCTTGATAGCGTTTTTAAAAGAATGCAAACAATGGAATGATGAAATTCCGGTCATTGTAATTGGTGATTTAACTGCACAGCAGGAAGACCTGGATGACAGTTTTCGTCGTATGATTATTGCCAATTTGTCAGTGCCACCCAGTTACAATAAATTGGTTGATACACTTCATCGTGCACGTCTTTATCAAGAGGCACAATCCAGCAGTAAAAAAGCTGCACAACGCCGTCCGGTGCATTTGTTTCGCAGTTTGGTGGGTACCAGTCGTGAAATACAAACTGTGCGTGAAATGATGGCGCAAGTTGCCGATAAGGATGTGTCAGTGTTAATTACCGGTGAATCCGGTACAGGTAAAGAAGTGGTTGCGCGCAATTTACATTACAACTCACCACGTCGTGATAAACCATTTGTGCCTGTGAATTGCGGTGCCATTCCTGCAGAATTACTTGAAAGTGAATTATTCGGTCATGAGAAAGGCGCGTTTACCGGTGCAATTAATTCGCGTGCCGGTCGTTTTGAAATGGCAGAAGGTGGCACTTTATTTCTCGATGAAATAGGTGATATGCCGCTCAACATGCAAGTAAAAATTTTGCGTGTATTGCAGGAGAGATGTTTCGAGCGTGTAGGCAGTAATAAGACCCAGGCAGTGGATGTGCGCATTATTGCCGCTACCCATCGCAATCTTGAACAGATGATTGCCGAAAATCATTTTCGTGAAGATCTCTACTATCGCCTGAATGTATTTCCAATTGAAATTCCTGCACTAAAAGATCGGTCAGAAGATATTCCTTTATTAATAAATGAATTGGTATCGCGCATGGAAAGTGAGCAGCGTGGTTCTATTCGTTTTAATTCCGCCGCCATAATGTCGCTTTGCCAACACGATTGGAGCGGTAACGTTCGCGAGTTGGCCAACCTGGTTGAACGCATGGCAATTATGCATCCCTATGCGGTTATTGGTGTAAAAGATTTGCCCGCAAAATATCGTCATGTCGATACAGTTGAAGAAGATTTTGCTACTGAAAATAAATCGACCCCGCAAGTAAATGGCACCAGTTATGTCAGCATCAACGACACTCATTTGTTACCGGAGCATGGTATTGATCTGCGTGAATATATTGCCAATCTGGAAATGAGTTTGATTCAACAGGCATTGAATGATTGTGGTGGTGTCGTTGCCCGCGCCGCTGAAAAACTCTGCGTTCGCCGCACTACGCTTGTTGAAAAAATGCGTAAGTACGATATGTCGCGTCAGGAAGTGATGGAGTAATTATTTCTTCAAGCGGCAATCTTTTTCCCATCTTGGCACCCGGCTTGCAACTACCCCTGTAATCGACGAAAGCGTTGGATTCTTGACGTGATCAGGCAATATTGGGGTGATTTATGCAGTTGGTTTCGCTGGTAAATTCTACAGACAATGTCAAAAGTTTGCCGTTTAACAGGGTAGGCACAGAGGATTCTGTTGCCAAAAATCAGGATCTGAAAGCTGCTTTTGATATGTTTAATCAAATGTCACAACAGTTGGCTGATTCTTATTATTTGCTTGAAAACCGTGTTGCGGAATTGAATCAGGAACTCAGCAGTGTTACTCATCAGCGTTTGCAGGAATTAGCCGAAAAAGAAAAATTGGCGCACCGGTTGGAGAGTTTATTGAATTTTTTACCGGGTGGAGTTGTGGTATTGGATTCATCGGGTTATGTCTCTGAATGCAACCCTGCTGCCATTGAATTATTGGGTGAACCGCTTGAAGGTGAATTGTGGCGCGATGTGATTCAACGCAGTTTTGCACCGCGTCAGGATGATGGACATGAAGTGTCATTACGCGATGGTCGTCGCATCAGTTTTCAAACACGCAATTTAGGTGAAGACGGTCAAATTATTTTATTGACCGATCAAACCGAAACCCGCCGCTTGCAAAGTGAGTTAAGTCGTCACGAACGTTTGTCTGCTTTAGGCAAAATGATGAGTGCTTTGGCACATCAAATTCGCACACCTTTATCGGCTGCCATGTTGTACGCCGGGCATTTATGTGATGGCAAACTGGACGCAGAAAAGCAACAGCAATTTTCTGAAAAAGTTTTATCCCGCTTGCACAACATTGAGCGACAAATTCAAGACATGTTGTTTTATGTAAAAGGAGAATTGCCTTTAAATGACATGATCAGTGTGAATGAATTGGAACAGTCGCTGAATGAATCGATGGAAGCAGTTTTAATGAGCAGCCATTCAAGCTGTGAATGGGACAATCAGGCAGGTGAATATTACATCCAGTGCAATCGCGATGCATTGATTGGCGCTTTGCTCAATCTGGTCAATAACGCTATTCAAGCGGTTGAGCAGCATGCGCAATTGCGTATTGTGTTCAAACTAAAAAAATCAGAAAAAAATGTACAGTTGGTTATTCAAATTTCAGATCAGGGTCCCGGTATGCCACCTGATATTTTGGCAAAGGCAGGTGATTTGTTTGTCACAACCAAATCGCAAGGAACGGGTTTGGGTTTAAGTGTAGTGCGAGCAGTAGTGCGTGCGCATTCGGGTGAATTTTTATTGGAGTCACAAGCGGGGCAGGGCACTTGTGCCAATTTATTGTTGCCGCTGGTGAATTATTAATGACAGTAAAGTACCAATCAGTAAGGTACCCAACAACGAGGTGACATCATGGCGCTTGCTATGCAAAAAATGAATACTCAACCGAGCATCAATGTATTGGTGGTTGAAGATGACAATAACCTTCGTGAGGCGTTGGTAGACACTTTGCAATTGGCAGATTATCAAGTTACGGCAGTCAATAGTGCTGAAGATGCATTGAAAGAATTGGCAATGCAAAATGACATAGCACTGATGGTTTCAGATGTGAATATGGGTGGTATGAGTGGTCATGAATTATTACGTCACGTCAAAGCTGATTACCCACATATCCCCGTAATTTTAATTACGGCTTATGCGAGTGTCAGCGAATCGGTTGATGCGATTAAAAATGGCGCTGTTGATTATTTGGTAAAACCTTTTGCACCGAATATTCTGGTTGAAACTATTGCGCGTCATTTGGGAGTTGCACAATTGGTGGGTGATGAACCTGTGGTGTCCGCTGTGGCCAGTAAACAATTATTGCAATTGGCACAACGTGTTGCTGTTTCCGATTCAACAGTATTAATTCTCGGTGAATCAGGAACAGGTAAAGAAGTATTGGCGCGTTATATTCACGAACATTCCACTCGTCGCAATCAGCCTTTTATTGCCATTAATTGCGCGGCGATTCCGGAAAATATGCTGGAAGCCATGTTATTCGGTTATGAAAAAGGTGCCTACACAGGTGCGCATGCCAGCACGCCCGGAAAATTTGAACAGGCCAATGGTGGTACTTTGTTGCTTGATGAAATTTCTGAAATGGATATAGGTTTGCAAGCCAAATTATTGCGCGTATTACAAGAGCGGGAAGTGGAGCGTTTGGGTGGACGCAAAACCATCAAGCTGGATGTAAGAGTCATAGCAACGTCTAACCGCGATATGCGCAGTGAAGTCATCGCCGGAAAATTTCGTGAAGATTTATATTATCGTTTAAGTGTTATGCCACTGCGCTGGTTACCTTTGCGTGAACGCCCGGAAGATATTGTTCCCCTGGCTGAAAAACTGTTACAAAAACATGCGCAAAAACAAAATCGTCGCGGCATGACTTTGTCAGCATCTGCACAACATGCACTCTTGTCTTACAGCTGGCCTGGTAATGTTCGTGAATTGGATAACACCATGCAACGTGCGTTGATTTTACAAACAGGCCATGTGATTCAGGCAGGAGATTTGGGATTGGATATTGCGCAAACTATCGCAATATCCAATGATGTTTCTGCGCCAATTGGTATGCCTGCATCAATCAGAATGCCTGATATTTTAATGCCAACATTTCAAATTCCTCACGCGGTAACAGAAACGGTCAGTAATTCTGCACAACAATTAGGTGATGATCTGCGAAAACACGAATATGAAATCATTATGAATACTTTACGTCTGGAAGGTGGTAGCCGAAAAAACACCGCTGAACGTTTGGGAATCAGTGCAAGAACTCTGCGCTATAAAATTGCGAGATTGCGTGAGGAAGGGTTTGCGATTACGGAGTGATGGTTTTTTTATTCTGACATTTTAAATCCCCCCTAACCCCCCTTTTTCAAAGTGGGGAACTACTCCCTTTTTTTCAAATATAAATTTAAGTCAAAAGTTTGATTCTTCTTGCAATGATTTTTAAATAACACTTTTAAGTGTTATTTGTCCCCCACTTTGAAAAAGGGGGGTTAGGGGGGATTTAAAGTTTCAACAGTATTTTAAAAGCCTCACTTAATTAATACGACATAAATTCCCTCTCCCTTTGGGAGAGGGTTAGGGTGAGGGCAATCCCTTTCCGGCGGCAAAAGCTGGCCTGTTTTGTGCAATAACCTATAAAAATCTATGACTTGCCAAATTATTGGCGTGATGGGAGTAAAGGTTATGACTGACAGAGTAGACATCAATCGCCTTTTGACGGATATGCGTTCATTAAAAGCGCAGACCCAGGCCTTCCAGCGTCCTGCAATCAACCCCACGGATGTGAATCCCTTTTTAACCACGGGTGCCGTTAAAGTGGATCAAGTGAATCAGACACCAAGTTTTGGTGATTTGATGTCACAAGCAATTAACAAAGTGAATGATGTGCAAAAGAAATCCAGTGCCATGGCAGAAGCTTATGAAAAAGGTGTAGCTGGCGTTGATATTACTGATGTGATGATTGCATCGCAAAAAGCTTCTGTGTCATTTCAGGCAATGGTGCAAGTGCGTAATAAATTGGTTGAAGCTTATCGTGATGTAATGAATATGCCGATTTGATTTTTTATCAAAAAAATTTTCGAAATGAGTCAATTGGAGAAATAAAATGGCAGCCGCAGCAGAACACAATATGCCAGCGAAAGCAAAGGTCAGTGGAGATTTTCTGGAAGGCTTCAGCAATCTGAATTTGCTGAGGCAAATCGGGTTGATGATTACCTTGGCTGCCAGTGTTGCTGCAGGTTTTGCAGCGGTGATGTGGATACAAGGTGGTGATTATCGTCCGCTTTATGGTCGTATGGATCATTTGGATATGAGTAATGTCATGGATGTACTCGATCAAAATCAAATTAAATATAAATTGGATGAACGCACAGGTTCTTTGTTAGTGGAGTCTGATGATGTTCACATGGCGCGTTTGAAATTGGCAGAATTCGGAATGCCGGGTGATGCCAATGTCGGCTTTGAATTAATGGATAAAGAACAGCCATTGGGCACCAGTCAATTTATTGAAAGCACACGTTATCAACGCAGTATTGAAGGTGAATTGGCGCGAACCATCACTAATATCACATCCATTCGCAGTGCACGTGTGCATTTGGCGATTCCGAAAAAAACTGTTTTTGTACGCGATGCTGCCAAACCTACGGCGTCAGTTTTTGTTGAATTGTTTGCAGGGCGCAGCGTTGATCCTGCACAGGTAAAAGCGATTATGAATTTGGTGGCGTCCTCTGTTCCTGACATGAAAATGGCGGACGTTACAGTGGTTGATCAACATGGCAATTTATTATCAACCGGTGAAGACAGCACAGAATTATTATTGGCCAGCAAACAACATCAATATTCAGAAGAAATTGAAAACAGTGTAATCAAACGTATCAACAGTATTTTGGAGCCGGTAATTGGTTCGGGAAAATTTAAAGCAGAAGTCAGTGCTGATATTGATTTCACTGCAGTTGAGCAAGCAGCTGAAGTATTTAATCCTGATTTGCCTGCAGTACGCAGTGAACAAACGCTGCAAGAAGTGAAAACCGGTGGTGATTCTGCAGGTGGAATTCCCGGTGCACTTACCAATCAACCTCCTGGTACCAATGTGCAAGCACCGGAACAAATTGATCCTGCAACCGGCCAACCAATTGTTGCAAAACCACCCACCAATAATCGTGAACAGGCCACGCGTAATTTTGAATTGGATAGAACTGTCAGTTATACAAAACATCAACAAGGCACGTTAAAACGTTTAACGGTTGCGGTGGTGGTGGATGACAAAGTCAGTGTTAATGAAGATGAAGAAACTGTGCGCACTCCCTGGACTGATGAAGAATTGAATCGTTTGACTATACTGGTGAGAGATGCCGTGGGTTTCAGTGCAGTACGTGGCGATAGTGTGAATGTGTTGAATACACCTTTTGTGGGTACAGAGCTTGTTGCTGAAACTGAAGCAGAAGTGATTCCCTGGTGGCAGCAATGGATTTCGGAGCACATGCGTTATATCGCAAGTGTGGTGATCATACTGGCTGTTATTTTTGGCGTCATTCGCCCTATGTTTCGCAGTTTATCCAAACAAGGCGGTGCACTTGCCGAGCAGGAAGAAGCTCGCCAGTTGGCAGCTTTGGAAGCGGCGGGAACCGTGGGCATGGATGGTATGTCGGATGAAACAGTTACCCTTACAGGTGGCAGTGCGTTGATGTTACCGGGCCCTGAAAATAGCTACGAACATCAAATTACAGCTATTAAAGGTCTTATTGCCGATGATCCGGGTCGTGTTGCACAGGTAGTTAAAAAATGGGTGAATCGCGATGACTAATGAAAAAAATGCTCCTGCAGAAAAATCCAAAACCAAATTGCGATATTTGGATCAGGCTGCAATTTTGTTAATGTCATTAGGTGAGCAGGACGCAGCTGAAATTTTAAAACACATGGGGCCAAAAGAAGTACAGCGTTTGGGTACGGCTATGACGGCATTGCAAAATGTTCAGCAAGTTGAAGTGCAATCAGTGATTGGAAATTTCTTTGAAGAGGTTAGAAATTTAACTGGTTTGGGCATAGGGACTGATAATTACATTCGCAAAATGTTGGTGACAGCATTGGGTGATGATAAAGCCAATAGTTTAATTGACCGGATTTTGTTAGGTGGTAATACCACCGGTCTTGATACCTTGAAATGGATGGATTCACGTTCAATTGCCGACATGATTCGCAACGAACACCCGCAAATTCAGGCAATTGTAATCGCCTATCTGGACGCTGATCAATCTGCACAAATTTTATCGTTTTTCCCCGAAAAAGTTCGTCTCGATATTATGATGCGGGTTGCATCACTGGACACAGTACAACCGCAAGCTCTGCAAGAATTGAACGATATTCTTGAAAAACAATTTTCCGGTAATGCTTCATCGCAAACCAAAGCCATGGGTGGTTACAAAGTCGCTGCCGAAATTATGAATAATCTGGATGGATCAATTGAAGCGGAATTGATGGAAAGTATTAAAGAAGTTGACGAGGATATGGGAAATCAAATCCAGGATTTAATGTTTGTATTTGATAACCTGAAAGATGTGGATGATCGTGGTATTCAAACTTTATTGCGTGAAGTATCTTCTGAAGTGTTGGTGGTGGCATTGAAAGGCGCTGACGAAGAATTGAAAGAAAAAATATTTAAAAATATGTCAAAACGTGCTGCTGAATTGCTACGTGACGATCTGGAAACCAAACCGCCAATGCGTTTGGCTGATGTAGAGGCAGCGCAAAAAGAAATTCTGATTACAGCCCGCCGCATGGCAGATGCGGGTGAGATTATGTTGGGTAGTTCGAGTGAGCAGATGATTTAGTTGAAAAACACCCTCTCCCTAACCCTCTCCCATCAAGGGAGAGGGAACTGATTGTACTTCGCATCGAATTAATCAGGGAGTAGGCTCCCTCACCCCTTGTGGGAGAGGGCGGGGGGAGAGGGGGGGAAATAAAAACCTGAGACAAAACCATGACCGATCCTAAAAATCAAAATCGAATTGCCGGTGAAACCATAGAGGCTATGCAGCCCTGGATTTTGCCGCCGGTCAATGACAATGGTCGTGTGTTATCAACTGCAGAAAAAGAAGCAAGAGAGCGTAAGTTGGCATTGTTACGTCAAAGTAAGGAATCGGTACAAACTATCGAAATGCCTGAGCCCAGTTCGCCGTTAAAAGGAATGACAGCGCAAGAGTTGGAAAAAATTTTTGCGGATGCCGAGCAAGATGGTTTTACTAAAGGTCATGCTGCAGGTTTTGAAAAAGGTCGCGCTGAAGGTTATGAAGCCGGACGTCAACAAGGATTGAAAGAGATGCGCGAGCAGCTCACGGCGGAACAATTACGTTTTAAATCCTTGGCCAATTCATTACTGCAACCATTGGATGAGCAGGACGATGACATAGAGCAGATGTTATTGGAAATGATTTGTACATTGACGCAAAATGTTATTCAACGCGAAATGCAAACGGATTCGTCCTGTATTTTGGATATAGTGAAAACCGCCATTGATGCACTGCCAATTGGCAGTAAAAATATTCGTATTATTTTGCATCCAAATGATTTACCTGCAGTTGATGCTTATGCAACTGAACAACAACTGGATTGGAAATTTCTTACCGATCCACAATTAATTCCCGGTGGTTGCCGTGTTGAAACTCTGGAAAGTCGAATTGATTTTTCCGTTTCACAGCGTTTGCAATACGTTCTGGAACAATTTCTGAAAGGTCAATTATCTCGCGTTGATGATGCGGATATTGATGATCATCATGCCTGAACGCCAATCAATTATTTCCCGCTTGCAACAATATCAACCGCATCGTCAGGCGCTGGTGCAACCTGTAGCGGAAGGCAGGATTACCCGCGCTGTAGGTTTGACTCTTGAGGCCGTTGGATTAAATATCTCATTGGGTCACCAATGCGAAGTGATCAATAGCGATCAACAAAAAATTTCAGCAGAAGTGGTTGGTTTTTCCGGCGACAAAATATTTTTAATGCCAGTCACCCGCATTGAAGGTTTACAACCCGGAGCACGAGTTGTACCGGTTTCCAGCGAGCAACATTTGCGAATTGGTCCGCAACTTCTCGGGCGAGTGATTAACGGAATTGGTCAGCCATTGGATAACAAAGGCCCTTTGTTGGGTGATGAATTTCTGGATTTACATCCGCGTGAAATTAATCCATTGCAACGCCATCCTATTAGTGAACCACTTGATGTTGGTGTGCGGGCAATTAACGCATTAATCACGGTTGGGCGCGGACAGCGTTTGGGATTATTTGCCGGTAGCGGTGTAGGAAAAAGTGTGTTGATGGGCATGATGACGCGTTTTACCAAAGCCGACATAGTGGTTGTGGGGTTGATTGGTGAACGTGGTCGTGAAGTAAAAGAATTTATTGATCATATTTTGGGTGAAGAAGGTTTGCGTCGTGCAGTGGTGGTTGCATCGCCCGCAGACGACGCGCCCTTGATGCGTTTGCGAGCCTCGCAGTTGGCAAGTCGTATCGCAGAATATTATCGCGATCAAGGCAAAAACGTATTGTTGCTGATGGATTCGCTGACACGTTTTGCGCAAGCACAGCGTGAAATAGCCCTGGCGATTGGTGAACCACCGGCGACTAAAGGTTATCCGCCTTCGGTCTTTGCGAAAATTCCACAATTGGTTGAACGTGCAGGCAATGCGGATGCAGGGCAGGGTTCAATCACCGCTTTTTATACGGTGTTAACGGAAGGCGATGATTTGCAGGATCCAATTGCCGATGCTGCGCGTGCAATTCTCGATGGCCATGTCGTGCTCTCACGCGGTTTGGCAGAAGAAGGAATTTATCCGGCGATTGATGTTGAATCTTCTATCAGTCGCGCCATGCAAAATATTGTGCCAGAAGAACATTTGAAAATGATGCAGCGCTTTAAACAATTGTTGTCGCGTTACCAACAAAATCGCGATTTGATTGCAATTGGCGCGTATCAAGCGGGAACTGATCCTGAAACCGATTTTGCAATTGATCGCTTTCCGCATCTGCGTGCATTCATTCAACAGGGGATCAGGGAAGCGGTGTACCTTCCCGAAGCGACATTGCATTTGAATAACCTGCTTAAACCTCCGGCCAATCCCAAGGGCACAGGGCCTTTGGCGGCTCAACACAAGCGTCAAAGCTAAACATAAACCTTGGGTAATTTATGGCCAGGACTCGTTCACAACGCATGCAGATAGTGTTGACTTTGGCGCAAAAAGCCGAGGATGAGGCAGCACAAAAAGTGAAACAACAAGCCGAATTACTGAAGCAGGAAGCGCAACAATTGGATGAACTTAAATCCTATTCCGGACAATATCTTCAAGCCTATGCAAATTTACGCGACGGCGTGTCCGCGCAGGAGATGATAAATTACAGTGGGTTTATTGGCCGTTTGGCAGATGCAATAAAGGAACAGGAAAATAAAAAGGAGCGTATCCAGCAAGGATTGGATAAACTGAAACAGATTTGGGCAGAAAGACATCAGAAACGAAAAGCCTTGAATGATTTGATTGATCGATTAAAAAAAGAGGAATCAACAGTTCTCGAAAAACTGTTACAAAAAGAAATGGATGAATTGGCAAATCGGCCAAATAGTCTATGCTGAGAATGAAACTTAACGGATGTGTTTACGAGGTCGCCATGGCAATAACATCATCCATCTCTCCCGATGGAAAACAAGTAACAATTTTTATACAGGGAAGATTTGATTTTAGTTCCCATCAGGATTTTCGGAACGCTTATGAACGTTTGAACCCCATACCTTCGCAATACAAGGTAGATTTACAGGGTACATCTTATCTTGATAGTTCAGCTCTCGGTATGTTGTTGCTCCTGCGAGATCATGCGGGTGGTGATCAGTCCAATATCCAGATTGTGAATTGTTCACAGGATGTGAAAAAAATTCTCGCAATTTCCAATTTCGAACAATTATTTGAAATTTGTTAGTTGCCTTGGTCATGCCAGGAATTGCTGTGGAACCAGCTTATGAATGATCAGCGGAAAATAAAAATTCTTGTAGCAGATGATACCGATACTGACAGATTAATTCTTGAAGCCATAGTTAAGAAAGAAGGTCACAGTGTTATCTCTGCCTGTAATGGTCAACAAGCTGTTGATTTGTTTATATCAGAGTCTCCCGAACTGATTTTACTCGATGCATTGATGCCGGTTATGGATGGTTTTGAGGCCGCGAGATTAATCAAACAACATGCAGCAGATAAATTTGTTCCTATATTATTTTTAACGTCGCTTACCGATAATGAATCATTGGTGAAGTGCCTTGAAGCGGGCGGTGACGATTTTCTTTCCAAGCCTTATAGCCGGGTAGTGTTGCAGGCAAAAATCAAATCGTTCAATCGCATGCGGGAAATGAACGCCACTGTGTTGGTACAACGTGACGAAATTGCAAAAAATAATGCGCGTTTATTACAGGAGCAAATGGTTGCTAAACATGTATTTGATAATGTTGCGCACAGCGGCTGCCTGAATTCCCAAAATATACGTTATTTTCTTTCTTCGCTGGCAGTATTTAATGGCGATTTATTATTGGCTGCGATGCGACCCAACGGCAATATGATGGTATTGCTGGGTGATTTCACCGGACATGGTTTGCCCGCTGCAATAGGTGCTATGCCGGTGGCTTCAACTTTTTATGGAATGATCCCCAAAGGATTTTCCATGACGGATGTATTGAAGGAAATTAATAACAAGTTAAAACAAATATTACCTGTTGGCATATTTTGTTGCGCCACTATGCTGGATATCAATTTTCGCAAGAAAAAATTGATTATATGGAATGGTGGGTTGCCGCCAGGTTTCCTTTTTAAAGTAACAGATCGCAAGGTAATCCCCATTAAGTCTACTCATTTACCTCTGGGTGTACTTTCCAGTCGTGCGTTCAAGCATAATTATGAAGAGTATGAATTGAATAATGGTGATCGCTTGTTTTTATGGTCGGATGGTATTCATGAAGCCCGTAACTCACAAGGTGAAATGTTTGGCGAATCCAGATTGATGAGTGTTTTTGAGCAAAACACTCAGGCATCAAATCTGTTTGATGAAATTATTTCCGGTGTACAGAATTTTATTGGTGACAGTGAAAAAGATGATGATCTTTCTTTGTTTGAAATTCGCATGGAAGATCCAATCAATGTCAATGATTATTCTTATGAAGCCAGTGTGAAAAATGAAAATGCGGCGATTATCTGGGATTTGTCATTTGAAGTTAAGCCTGTCAGCTTCAAGTGTTTTGATCCATTGCCGATTCTAATCAGTGTGATTATGGAAATACCCAGTTTGCGCCCCTACAACTCGAGTTTATATACTATTTTGGCTGAACTCTATTCCAATGCATTGGAACATGGCGTGTTGGGTTTGGATTCAAATATGAAAAAAAGCCCGGAAGGTTTTTCCAAATATTACGAGTTGCGTAACGAAAGAATACAGGCAGTACAAACAGGTTTTGTACGAATTTATATTGGTTACAGTGCAAAGGATGTAAAAGGAAGGTTAACTATTCGGGTTGAAGACAGTGGAAAAGGATTTGATTTCCAGAGTAAGCTTGGCTCCAGTTTGAGTACTTCCGGTTACAGTGGTCGCGGTATTGCCCTGATGGAAAAAATGTGCGAATCGATTCGTTATTTAGGTAATGGGAATATTGCGGAAGTTGTGTTTGTTTGGCCAAATGATGATTAAGGTGACAGAATGGATCATTTAGATAGACAAGCCCTTGAGACACTGAAAGAAGTTATGGAAGACGATTTTGCATTGTTGATTACCACCTTTTTGCAAGACTCTGAAAATAGAATCAGGACATTGAGTACTCTTGTGAAATCAGACAACGCAGATGCCGTTCGTCGTGCCGCACATAGTTTCAAAGGCAGTTGCAGTAATATCGGCGCACCTTTGCTGGCGTCTTATTGTGCTGCGTTGGAAGAAAAAGGTGTAGACAATATGCTTGATAATATTCAGGAAGATATTGATCGGATTAAAGTCGAATACGAAATTGTTAAAGGTTTGCTTCTGACCTTGTAAACCCCCGCTTTTGGCATCTCTCTTGCTCCTTCTTCGATAGACAGTTACTGACATTACAAAAGCGGCAAACCTTTGCCGTTTTCTATCGGGAGTTGCGCATGAATAAATCTGTATTACCAATGGTATTGGATTCCATATCTTATGACTCTGTGTCGTTATCCAAATCTAAAAAACCATGGGTTGAAGCGGATGTGTCCGGCTCTGCTTCTGCGTCTGCAAGAGTTGCTTCGGCGTCTGATCGAGTTGCTTCGGCGTCTGATAGACGCGACAGTTTTGCCGAGCATTTATCACAATCCCAGCGTGAACTAAAAAAGGATAAAACGCAGGATACTGTTGAAAATAAGCGAAGAGAAAAAACAGATGTTGGAAATCCCAAAGCCAGAGTCACGACAGAAAATGTATCCCATCAAAAACAACATGTAAAAAAAGAAGCAGTGGATCAGCAGCAAGAGCCAGTGTCGCGGCTTGATGCATCAAGCCACACTGAAAAAGAAAATCTCAAGCAAACACACAATAACCTGGAAGTTTCTGAAGCGGAATTTTCAGCAGAAACGATTGTGAATTCAGAGATTACAGCTGATGCAACAGTCACTGTACATCCAATATCAGAAGTTGGTTTGGAGTTGTTTGACGCTGCATCGGATGCATCGGCATTAATCGTGACAGACACTGCAGCAGTTGCTGAAACGGAATCCTTGAGCGGAACGGTTGCGCAGTTTCAATTTGAAACTGAAAATCATCTGCCATTGGCCGACACCAATCAGGAATTGATTGCCAAAGGCGTTGATATTAAAGAATTGGGTGAAAATTATTTGCAGGGAATTGATATCCGGCCGGAGCAGAAATCCTTGGCTGCAGAGATTGTGGAGCCAGCAGAAATAGCGAATAACCTGACGGTTTTGTCAGAACTAATGACGGCCAATATCAAAACAGTAGAAGCGAATAATACAGAGAATGCCGCAATCAATATTCCCGGTATTGAAAAATTGATTGTTCCCGTTACTCAGGCGCAGATTAATTCCCCGGCAATGCCGGTAAATAAAAACGGCATGGAATTGCCGCTGGAATTGGTTGCGATTGATACAGAAGAAACACAGGATATTGGTCTGGATGAATTGATAAATTTAACGGATGAAGTGAAATCAGAAGATAAATCCACAAAAACAGATTTGTTCAAAACTTTATTAGTGCAATCACAAACCGAGAAAACGTCATCGGTTGAAAAGCCTCCTGTGGTCGCACCGGTAATGGCACCTGTAACAACGGCGCAAGTAGCAACGGCCAATCGATTGTTTACTCCACAAACCCAATTGGGTATGAATACAGCGCATCCACATTGGGGAAATGCGGTGGGTGAAAAAATAATGTGGATGGCGAATCAACAATTATCCTCCGCCGATATCCGGCTTGATCCACCGGAATTAGGCAGCTTGCAAGTAAAAGTCACCATTCAACAGGATCAGGCCAGCATCACGTTTATTACCCCACATCCACAAGTACGTGAATTATTGGATCAACAAGTCACTCGCTTACGGGAGATGTTTGCTGAGCAGGGTTTGAATCTGGGGCAGGTCGATATTGCGGATAAACGCGAACATGAATCGCGCCAATCAGATGATGAAACCAAATCCAAAAGTCGTTTTGTGAGTGAAGAATCTGAAGAAACTCAAGTGGCGTCTATTTCCAGTCTTTATTTGGTTGATCAGTTTGTTTGATTAGCTCCTCCCTTTGAAAAAGGGAGACGGGGGAGGGATTTAAGATGGTCAAATTTTTCTGAGATTTTAAATCCCCCCTAACCCCCTTTTTCAAAGGGGAGACAGTTTCTCCCCACAAAACCTGCAAAATCAAAACCCGCTGCTAAGCTTTAGTAAGCAAAAGTGCCAGTGATGCTGGCATATCTATTGCTCAATCATCTAAAAGCAGAACAAGTGACGGAGTTTTGACATGGCTGCAGCCGATCCCAAAAAAGCGAAAGCAAAAGCAGTTGATAAAGATGAGGATGCAGATAATGCAGAGCAGTCTGCGGACGAAGGTAAAAAGAAAAAGAAAAAATTATTCATCATGATTGGTGTAGCAGTATTGCTGATGTCGATTTCGATTGGTGGCACATTGCTGGCTGTTAAATTACTTTCTTCCGATAGTGGAAAGGATGTGGCTGAAGAAACTGCAGATGAAGAAGATGAAGAAGGCGAAGAAGATGCAGAGGAAGTTGGCATTGAAGCGGCGCCCGCTATTTATTACACCATGACACCCAATTTTACAGTTAATTTCAGCGTTGATGGACGACAACGCTATTTGCAGGCGGAAATTACTTTGATGTATCGAAATCCGGAAGTGGATTCGTTGTTGTTATTGCATATGCCTGCTATTCGTAATCAATTGGTGATGTTATTGAGCACCAAAAGTTTTGATGAGTTACAAAATCCTGATAGCCGCGAAAAATTGAAAGTTGAATCCTTACAGGCTATTCAATCTATATTGGACAAAGAGAACGCCGCACTGAAACAAAAAAATAAAACGGATGATGAAGAGGAGGAAGAAGATGAAGACGAAGAAGATGCAGATCAAACGGAAAAAGAAAATCCGTTAGTGATTGAACAAGTATTATTTACCCGTTTCGTAATGCAATAGGATTAATCAGGTGCAAGACTTACTTTCACAAGACGAAATCGATGCGCTTTTACACGGTGTTGACGACGGCAATATTGAAACTGAATCAGATCTTGATCCGGGGATGGTCAAATCATATGACCTGACCAGTCAGGATCGGATAGTGCGTGGTCGTATGCCCACGCTGGAAATGATCAATGAACGTTTTGCCCGTTACACACGAATCAGTATGTTCAATTTGTTGCGCCGTACGGCAGATGTTTCTGTTGGTGGTGTGCAAATTCAAAAATTTGGCGAGTATGTTCACACACTCTATGTTCCCACCAGTTTAAACATGGTGAAGTTTCGTCCATTGCGGGGAACAGCATTAATTATTCTGGATGCGCGTTTGGTTTTTAAATTAGTGGATAATTTTTTTGGCGGTGATGGTCGTCACGCAAAAATTGAAGGCCGTGAATTTACACCAACGGAATTGCGTGTGGTGCAAATGGTATTGAATCAGGGATTTATTGATTTGGCCGAAGCCTGGAAAGCAGTATTCCCGATTAATTTCGAATATGTTCATTCGGAAGTGAATCCTTCGCTTGCCAACATTGTGAGCCCGAGTGAAGTAGTAGTTGTCAGTACTTTTCATATTGAATTGGATGGTGGTGGCGGTGAATTACATATCACTATGCCTTATTCAATGATTGAACCTATTCGTGAAATTCTGGATGCGGGTTTGCAAAGTGATACAGATGAGCAGGACGAGCGTTGGGTAAAAGCACTGCGTGAAGACGTGCTCAATGCGAAAGTGGATCTGGAGTGTGATGTGGTGCGTCGTGATATTACTTTGCGCGATATAGTGGATTTAAAAGCAGGTGATGTTATTCCAATTGATTTGCCTGATTATCACGTGCTCACAGCAAATGGTGTACCCATGTTCAGAACACAAATGGGCCAACACAATGGCAATCTTGCATTGAAAATATTGGAATTTATTGATCGTTCCAGTGCATACAACATAACAGGAACAAGAGGTGAATCAAATGGCAAAAGATGATCAGGATGCAATGGCTGACGATTGGGCTGCAGCTATGGCCGAGCAAGCCACAGCAGATGATGTGATGTCACAGGCTGTGTCTTTCGAAGAATTAAAAGATGACAGTTCCAAAATGGGTTCAATGAGTCCCGAGTTGGAAGTGATTCTGGATATTCCCGTTTCCATTTCCATGGAAGTCGGACGTACATCCATCACTATTCGTAATTTATTGCAATTGAATCAGGGGTCAGTCATTGAATTGGATCGATTGGCGGGTGAGCCTCTTGATGTATTGGTCAATGGCACCTTGATTGCACATGGCGAAGTGGTTGTGGTCAATGAAAAATTTGGTATTCGTATGACCGATGTCATCAGTCCGTCAGAAAGAATTAAAAAATTACGTTAATAAAAATATGAGGCGTGAATCATGAGTGCAAGTGCCAGTTTGATTCAGGTAACACTCGCATTAATGTTGATGGTTGGGTTGATTTTGGGGTTGGCCTGGTTAGCACGTCGATTCGGGCAACCTTTGTTTCAGCAGAACAAACATTTGCGTTTAGTTGCCAGTTTATCTTTAGGTGTTAAAGAAAAAATTATTCTGGTGGAAGTTGAAGGCAAACAATTGGTGTTGGGTGTAACACCACAACAGATTACGTCTTTGCATGTAATTGATAATCCATTAAAGGAATCAACCGAATCTGTAGAAAGTGCAGAAAAAAATCCTGTGGCGGAAAAAAATATTACGTCAGATTTTAGTAAAAAATTAATGGAAATATTGAAGGGAAATCGCATGACCCCCTCCTAGCCTCCCCCTTGCCAGGGGGAGGGACTTTACTCCCTGTTTAATGCAGGGTGGGATCTGTCCCCTCCCCTGGCAAGGGGAGGGTTAGGGTGGGGTCATTTTCCCCAATAAATAAAGGAACCAATAAATGAAATTCGCTGTAAAAAACATGTTGATAATTCTGGTGCTGTTTCTGTGTCATTCCACTCTGGCACAAACCACACCCGCACCGTTGCAAACATCAACCAATAGTTTATCTGCACAACAAACTCTACCAGTCGGATCGTCATTACCCGCGATTCCCGGGTTGCCTGCATTCACCGTTCAAACCAATGCAAAAGGGCAACAGGAATACACAGTGACGCTGCAAATTTTAATTCTCATGACTATGCTGATATTTTTGCCAGCAATTCTCATGATGATGACATCGTTCACGAGAATTATTATTGTGTTTTCGATTTTGCGTCAGGCTTTGGGTTTGCAACAGTCACCGTCGAATCAGATTTTAGTCGGGCTTGCGTTGTTTTTAACTTTGTTCATCATGCAGCCTGTATTTCAAAAAGTGAATTCTGATGCATTGCAACCTTATATTAATAATCAAATCAGTCCGCAGGAGGCTTTGGCTAAAACAGCAGCACCTTTTCATCAGTTTATGTTGGCGCAAACACGCGAGTCCGATATTGCATTGTTTGTTGGTATTGCCAAACATCCACCGATTGCTGCACCGCAAGAAACACCTTTTACTATTTTAATTCCGGCTTTTATTATCAGTGAATTAAAAACGGCATTTCAAATTGGATTCATTATTTTTATTCCATTTTTAGTTATCGATATTGTGGTGTCCAGCGTGTTGATGGCTATGGGTATGATGATGTTGTCGCCCTTAATTATTTCGCTGCCATTCAAAATAATGTTGTTTGTATTGGTAGACGGTTGGGCCTTAATAGTAGGTACACTCGCCGCCAGTTATGGCGTCTAGCAATTTTAAACAGGAGGCGATCATGACACCTGAAGTAGTGATGGATTTATTTTCAGAAGCTTTTTTCCTGACAATTTTAATGTTGCTGGTGATTATTGGTCCGGGGCTCATTGTGGGGTTGGTTGTCAGTATGTTTCAAGCGGCGACACAAATTAATGAACAAACATTAAGTTTTTTGCCGCGCTTAATTGTCACTATTGCCACGCTGATGATTGCAGGCCCCTGGCTACTCACAAAATTTATGGATTTATTTAACCGGCTTTATTCGGCTATTCCGCATTTAATTGGTTGATAATATTTCATGCAAGAATTGATTATTACCGAGCAACAACTGAATCAATTTATTGGCCAATATTTGTGGCCCATGTTACGTATTGGTGCTTTTTATATGGCGGCACCGATTGTAGGTGCGCGCACTGTACCTGCACGTTTACGCATTATCCTGACTTTATTTACCGCTATTTTAATTGCACCTGTATTGCCACCTGCACCGACCATCAGTTTTATGTCTGTAGAAGGCATGGTAATGATTATTAAAGAGGTGCTAATCGGTTTGGGATTGGGGTTTTCAATACAGGTGGTGCTGCAAGCTTTTTTATTGGCGGGGCAATATATTTCCCAAAAAATGGGTTTGGGATTTGCATCAATGAATGATCCGGCTAATGGTGTGAGCGTCGCTATTATTTCGCAATTTTATTTATTGCTGACGACTTTGTTGTTTTTAAGTTCGAATGGTCATTTGATTATTATTCAATTGCTCATTGACAGCTACCAACGATTTCCCTTGCTGGCCAGTGGTTTTGCAGATCAACAATTTTCGATCATAGTGCATATGGGTTCCTGGATGTTTGCGGCTGCATTGCTGATCAGCTTGCCTTTGTTTACAGCATTAATGATTGTCAATATTTCTTTTGGTGTTATGAGCAGATCAGCACCGCAAATGAATATTTTCAGTGTCGGTTTTCCTATTACGTTATTGTTTGGATTTATTTTAATGTGGTTTAGTCTTGCCAATTTTTTGCCTTTGTATTTTGAATTGATGGATGAAGGGTTGGGATTGGTGAAGGGGTTGCTTGTGTAAAAGACCCCACCCTAACCCTCCCCTTACCAGGGGACTGGCTCCTCCCCCCTGACAAGGGGGAGGCGGGGGAGGGGGTCAGGTTGTAATGAAAATTCTTTCAGAGAATAAATATGGCCGAAGAAGACGATAGTGGTCAGGAAAAAACGGAAGAGGCCAGTGCGCGGAAACTGGAAAAAGCGCGCGAAGAAGGCCAGGTTCCGCGATCACGTGAATTAACGACCACCGCAATTTTATTAATTGCCGGTGTTGGGCTTTATGTTTTTTCCGGATTTATGGGAAAAAAAATAATCGAATTAACTCGCGAAAATTTTGCTATCAGTCGCGAGGCTATTTTTGATCCCAATGCGATGTTGGCACGTCTTGCAGCAGCAATGTTTGATGGTTTTCTCAGTATTATGCCGTTGGTTGCTTTATTGGTTGTTGCAGCGATTGTTGGCCCTATCGCTTTAGGCGGATGGTTATACAGTCCACAATCCATGTTGCCAAAGTTGGATCGCATGAGCCCTCTTGCAGGACTCAAAAGAATGTTTTCTGCAAAATCCCTGATGGAATTACTCAAGGCGTTGGCAAAAGTTTTAGTGATTTTAGGGGCCACTATTTTGGTTTTGCAATTTTATGCACAACCTATGTTTCGTTTGGGTGATGAAGCTGTTAATAATTCGATTATTCACTCGCTGGAAATTTCCGTACAGGCGCTGATTATTTTGGCTGCAGTCACGATTGCGATAGCAGCGATCGATGTACCGATTCAAATTTGGGAATTCACCAAAAAAATGCGTATGTCGCGTCAGGATTTGAAAGACGAATTCAAAGATACTGATGGCAAACCGGAAGTGAAAGGACGCATCCGACAATTACAACGCGAAATTGCGCAGCGTCGCATGATGGCAAAAGTGCCCGAAGCTGACGTCATCATCACTAACCCGACTCACTATGCTGTTGCATTGAAATATCAACCTGAAACTATGGCGACCCCCATTTTATTGGCAAAAGGTGGCGATCATGTTGCAATGAAAATTCGTGAAATCGCTGCGGCACATAAAATAGAAATTATTGAGTCAGCTGCTCTGGCTAGAGCGATTTATCACACGACTGATCTGGATGCAGAAATTCCGTCAGGATTATATTTGGCGGTTGCACAAATTCTGGCTTATGTTTTTCAGTTGCGAAATTTCCGAAAAGGAAAAGGCGATAAACCGGTTTATCCCAAAAATATTAAAATTCCAAAAGATATGGAGTTCGATTGATGTTATGGATTATAAAACATTGACTGTATCGTTTGCGGTTTGGCTTTACCCGCAGAAAAGATCCAGCGTAAGCATCTTACCCACCATGACCATTGTTTGATTTCCGGGTTGAATTGCAAATTCAATTGTGCAGTTGCTAGCGCATCTTCAATTAATGCATCGTGTAATGGTCGATAAATTAACGGCCAGGTGATTCTTGCCAGACCTTTTGGATTTAATTCCAGCAGGTGCTGCAGTTGGCATGAATTGTTGGATGTCGTGATAACTTCGAATTTGTGCAGGCCTCGAAAACCTCTCGGGCTGGTAAAGCGAAAGCTGATGAATTTTCCTCTTGAATAATTTTCAACGAAATAACGAACAGGGCCGTGACCACCTCTCGCACCTATCGATAATTCCCGATCTAATTTCATATTGGGCCAGATATAAGCAGGCCATAGGCAATTTTGCGGAGAAGCAAGCAAATCGATTAATCCTCCCACTCTGTTTGCCGGGCAGTTAAACAGTCTTTGATGTTTATTGATAATTTGCATCTGTATCTCCATCGACTTCGAAGCTAATCTTATTTCCTTTCTTGCTAAAAAGCGCGCAGAATTAAGACGGGTGTTTTATTTTGTGGATCTATCATGATTATTGAAACTGGAAAGGTGGTTTCTGTAGAGCCGGAGGGGTTATGGGTCGAAACTATTTCCCGCTCGGTTTGTGGTACCTGCAAAGCAGAAAAAGGCTGCGGGCAAAGTTTGATGGCCAAGTGGTCAGGTCATACCAGTTATATTTGGGTTTTGTTGGAAGGGCGCAATCCCGATGCTTATCAGCCGGGTGATTCCATTCAAATTGGTATACCCGAAGACATTGTTGCCAAAGGTTCGATGATTGTTTATCTGGTACCTTTGATCGTGATGTTGCTGGTAACCCTATTGGCGCATCGACAATTTGCCAATGAAGCAATGACCGTGATAGCTGCAGTTTCAGGATTATTATTGGGCGGTGCAATTATTCGTTGGCATGCGTGGAAAACACGATTCGATCCGCGTTTACAGCCAGTCCTGGTCGATGATCGTGAAAAAATAAATTTAATAGAACCGAGTATTCAGTCGTAGGTTGGGGTGCAAACCCCAACATTGAATTTCGATCATAAAACGGTGTTGGGGTTTGCACCCCAACACTTGTACTGCCCAGCCTGCTCGTCAAGCCAAAGCTTTCAGTGCTGCATCGTAATTGGGTTCATTGGCAACTTCAGAAACCAATTCAGTGTGCAGTACTTTGCCATCGGTTCCGATAACAACAATAGCGCGTGCGCAAAGTGCTGTTAAAGGACCATCAACAAATTTGACACCGTAATCGCTGGCAAAACTGGAGCGGAAAGCGGAAGCGGTAATCACTTTTTCCAAACCTTCAGCGCCACAGAAACGGCTTAATGCAAAAGGTAAATCCTGTGATGCACACACAACAACGGTGTTATCCAATGCATTGGCCTTTTCATTAAAAGTGCGAACAGATTGTGCGCAGGTAGGAGTATCTACACTGGGAAATATATTCAGAATAATGCGTTTCCCGGCAAGACTTTCAGAAGTGACATCAGCTGCAACAGATTGTGCGAGTTTGAATGCAGGGGCCTTGCTGCCAACCTGAGGTAAATTTCCGTTTGTATTAAATGGGTTTCCTTTAAGGGTTACTGTAGCCATAAGAAGCTCCTGTGATTGAGTGGTAATAAAATATCGCCGCGCAAGACTAGAGGAATAAACAGAAAAAAGAAACTGGATTCATTTGTTGTGCGGAGCTGGGGGCAGAAGCTGTTTATTTAATAATCTTGTGTTGAAAATGAGGACGGAAATTGCGGGTTGCAATCACACAACAAAGTCCTGATAATGCGCGCCTCTTGCGATACGCAAGCTCTATGGTGGCCTGATTGGTCCCCTCGCAATAGTCAGCTGTGAACCCCGCCAGGCCCGGAAGGGAGCAACGGTAGCAGTCAGATTGTGTGCCGGGGTGTGGCTGGTCAGGTTACCTCCAATTTCCTTTCCTGATTTCTCTTTGCAAAGAATTACCTACGACTTGTCAGGTCGCTCGTTTATAATCGCCGCTGTTTTCTGATTCCGGAATGGCTTATGAGTTATCAGGTTCTGGCCCGTAAATGGCGGCCACGCATTTTTCGCGAGATGGTAGGGCAGGAGCATGTCCTGCAAGCCTTGATCAATGCTCTGGATCATAACCGTTTGCATCATGCTTACCTGTTTACCGGCACCCGCGGTGTGGGCAAAACCACCATCGCCCGTATTCTTGCCAAATGCCTCAATTGTGAAACCGGTGTGAGTTCCGAACCCTGCGGCCAATGCAGTGCTTGCCGTGAAATTGCTGAAGGGCGATTTGTTGATCTGATAGAAGTAGATGCTGCATCCCGCACCAAGGTTGAAGATACACGTGAACTATTGGAAAACGTTCAATACGCACCGACTCGCGGTCGTTATAAAGTCTATTTAATTGACGAAGTCCACATGCTTTCCAATAGCAGTTTTAATGCTTTGTTGAAAACACTGGAAGAACCACCGCCTCACGTTAAATTTTTATTGGCAACGACTGATCCGCAAAAATTGCCTATGACAATTTTGTCGCGTTGTTTGCAATTCAATTTAAAAAATATGACGCCGGAACGAATCGTCAATCATCTCAAGTTTGTATTGGAACAGGAGATGGTGCCTTTCGAAGAGCCTGCGCTTTGGCATTTAGGTCGCGCTGCTGACGGCAGTATGCGTGATGCCATGAGTTTAACTGATCAAGCGATTTCTTACGGCTCCGGAAAAATAACGGATACTGAAGTCAGTGCAATGTTAGGCACTATCGATCAAGCGTCGATACAAAAATTGGTGCAAGCATTAATTGATCTGGATGGGAAAAATTTATTGCAAGTGGTTGCGGATATGTCGGAGCAATCTCCGGATTATGCGTCCGCATTGGCAGAACTTTTATCCACATTACATCGCATTGCGATTGCACAAGCTTTACCGGAAGCTCTGGATAATAGCCAGGGTGACAGAGAGAAAATTTTGCAATGGGCGCAAGCTTTGCCTGCAGAAAATGTACAACTTTTTTATCAAACCGCTTTATTAGGTCGTCGCGATTTGCCTTTGGCGCCAGATCCTCGCTCAGGATTTGAAATGGTGTTGTTACGCATGTTGGCATTTAAGCCGCAAGGTTTAATGGAATTGCCGACTCAGAAAATGCCGCAAAAAAATACGGGAGAGATGACTGCAAAAAAGTCTGAGGCGGCATTGCCGCCTGTCACAGATAAAACTGTTGAAGCGGTTGTAAAAGCAGACCCCACCCTAACCCTCCCCCCGGCAACCGCTCCTGGCGTTGCTCTACCTCCTGCATCCATGCAGTCGTTACCAGGGGAGGGGACAGATACCACTCTGAATTTAGCGGGGAGTAAAGTCCCTCCCCTTGGCAAGGGGGAGGCTAGGAGGGGGTCTTTTGATCAGAGTGACAAGCTTGTCGATGAAAACAAAATTCCAGTAGAGATTTTAACAACGAATGTTGTTCAGAAAACTCCAGCAGTAGAAATAAAAAAATCATCCGTTGTAAAAAAAATTGCGTATGAATCTGCCGTAGCGACAGATTGGCCAACAATTTATTTGGGATTATCCGTCAGCGGTATTTTGCAAAACACCACAATGCATTGCGAATGTATTGAACGAAAAGCCAATGTATTTATTTTTACTCTGGATGAAAATTACAGCACGCTGTTTGATGTCAGTCATCAGCAACGATTGGCCGATGTGTTGTCGGATTATTTTAATGAAAAAGTACAGGTAAAAATTACACCGGGAAAAGTGATACAGGAAACACCTGCGAAGATTGCAGAACGCGAACGCCGGGCACGTCAACATGAAGCAGAGATTGCCATTCAACAAGATCCGGTTGTACAACAATTAATTTCACAATGTAATGCCAGTGTTCGACCTGGCTCAATTGAACCTTTGATATAGGAACTAAAATGAATATCAACGATTTAATGAAACAAGCGCAAGACATGCAAAGCAAAATGCAAAAAATGCAAGAAGACATGGCGAATGCTGAGGTCAAAGGTGAAGCCGGTGCCGGTTTGGTTGCAGTGGTGATGACAGGTCGTCACGATGTGAAGCGTGTGCATATAGATGAAAGTTTGATGAAAGAAGATAAGGAAATGCTGGAAGATTTATTAGCTGCTGCCGTCAATGATGCAGTGCGAAAAGTAGAAGCACAAAGCCGCGATCAAATGTCAAAAATGACAGCGGGAATGGGGCTTCCACCGGGATTTAAAATGCCGTTTTGATTTTCCCCTCAATTCCCTTGAAAAGGGGATTGGCCCCTCACTTCGACAAATTGCAGGAGCAATTTGCACAGCGAAGCTGCCCGAAGGGGAAACTACAGGAAGTGGTTTATGAAAAAGGGAGGCGGGGGAGGGATTTAAGATGGTCAGTTTTATGAAAATTTTAAATCCCCCCTAACCCCCCTTTTTCAAAGTGGGGAACAAAAGCGGGTGAAATTTTTTAAATTATTTTTTTGGAAACCAAATGTTCAGCCCACTTATCGACGAATTAATGTCTGCCTTGCGTTGCTTGCCGGGTGTTGGTCCAAAATCCGCACAACGAATGGCGTTGCATTTGTTGGAGCGCAATCGTGAAGGCGCGTCGCGTTTGTCGGTGGCTTTGCAAGCAGCGGTTGAAGGAGTCGGGCAATGCGAACGTTGCCATACATTAACTGAACAAACGCTTTGCGGAATTTGCAGCAATCAACGTCGTGATGATGCTTTGTTGTGTGTGGTGGAAACGCCTGCGGATATTTTGGCGATTGAACAAGCCGGAACTTATCAAGGAAAATATTTTGTGTTGCACGGACATTTATCGCCGATTGATGGCATTGGCCCGCAAGATATTGGTGTC
>CBFGPN010000028.1:0-31108 GCA_965650675.1 uncultured Cellvibrio sp. | reverse complement strand
CCCTGCTTAATGCAGCGTGCAAGCTGGTCCCCTTGCCAAGGGGAGGGTTAGGGTGGGGTGAATAGGTGCGGGAAGTTTTACATCCCCTCCAACTTCTTGGTTGCTGCCGCACCCAGGTCACCGCCCGCTTGTGCAACTTGTTGATAATATTCTTTGGCTTTGGCGGTGTTCCCTTTTGCCATGTAGACTTCACCCAAATAATAAGCAGCAACCTGCGTTGGTAAATAACGTTGGCTGGTCAGTAAATCTTTTTCAGCGAGATCGGGTTTTTTGCTTGCTTGATACGCAACTCCTCTCATCACGTAAGGTTTAAAGTATTTTGGGTTGTACTCAATGGATTTGGTCAATGCATCAATCGCATCAGCCGGTTTTTCCTGGCGCAACAGAGCTTCGCCTTTTAAATCCCAAAATAAATTTTCACGCGGTTGTTGTTGGATCGCCTGGTCAACCAATGCCAATGCATCTATGTAATTTTTCTTGCCCATAGCGGCCTGGGCTTTTTCAAATTTCTCGTAGGCCGGTTTATCTTTTAACAATTGTGCGATTGCTTTTTGATATTGGCTTTTGTTGCGTGTGCCGCCGGAATATTTTGCGGCTTCTTTTTTGTTGGCTTCGATACGTGCTTTTGAGGGGGGGTGACTTGCAAACAGGCCATCGATAAATCCTGGCTCTTTACCGTCCTGTAATTTTAAAAATATTTCCTGTAATTCAACAGCTGCTTGTGGATCGTATCCGGCTTTGTGCATGTATTTAATACCAACAGTATCCGATTCTGTTTCATGATCACGGCTGTATTTGGATTGCCACGCTTGTGCGCCAACTCCCATGGCACCAACAGCAGCAACACCATATTCCGGTTTTTTCTGCGCAGCGACTACACCCACAACCAAAGTGCCCAAACCTAATAAAGTGCCTTGCGTTTGTTGTTGTGCGCCATGACGTGCAGCGGCATGAACTATTTCATGACCCAGAACAGCTGCCAATTGTGCTTCGTCCTCAAGATAAACCAGTAGTCCGCGATTGATGGCTAATTTGCCGCCGGGCATTGCCCATGCATTCGGAACATCGTTATTCAATACAACAAATTCATAAGGTAAATCTTTGCGGTCACTGACAGCCACTAATTTTTTACCAACGGATTGCACATAAAGGGTGAGATTGGGGTCAACCTGATATTGCCCGCCCTGTGCTTGTTGGCTGGGTACGTAATTTTGTGTGCCCAGCGCAATTTCATCTTCCGGTGACATAGTAGTGAATTGTTTTTTGCCGGTGACGGGGTTAGTCACACAGGCGGCTAACAGGGAACATAACAAGGTTAAAAGAAAAAGTTTTGACTGAATGCGCATATTCGCGTCCTCCGGTTACTGTGCGCCTATGATGCCACAGGAGAATCGGCTGTTGACTAATAGATCGTTCAGATTGGCGTGAGAATTTTTTTTATAAAAAACTGCAAATTAGATTTTTATCGTCTATATATTGTGTGTAATCAGGTAAAAGCAGATAAAAAATCACAACAAATCGTGTTTTCCAGTTGCTTTAACTTGCGAGCCCATTTAGGGTAGAGAATCCATTTATTTGAACTCCAATAACCATAAGATCGTGAAAATATGCCGTTAAATGCGTCATTTGTAAAACATGCCCTTGAGTCCATGACAGCGGTTGTGCCGATCAGTTATCGCCGTATTTTTAATGGTGTTGGCATTTATCATTTGGGTGTCCAGTTTGCGATTATTTTGCATGAACATATTTATTTTCGCGCCAGTGAAGAATCCCGTTGCTTGTTTGAAGCCCGGCAAATGCCAGCTTTTCAGCCGCGGGGAGCAGATGGTGTTGAGTCTTTCTTTTTTCAATTGCCGCTTGAAGTGTTATCCCAGCCTGAAGAGTTGAAATATTGGATGCGTATTGCGGTTGAAGCTGCGCACCAGGGTGAATTCACGGATGATGAGTCTTCCCTGGATATTGTTATAGGACATTCGCGCCAAGCGTGAACCACTTCTCACTTAAAAGTCCCTGCATTATCAGGAAAAAGTGCCAATCATGAACTAGTCTCAAAGGACGATTGTTAAGGAGTCCGGTATGACTGTTCGCATTTTGGTGGTTGATGATGCTCCATTTATTCGTGATATGGTTAAAAAACAATTGCGAGATCAAATTCCCGATGTGGAATTAAAAGATGCCGCCGATGGAGTCAGAGCGCTGGCACTCATAAAACAATGGTCACCCGAAATAGTGTTATCCGATTGGGAAATGCCTAACATGACGGGCGAGCAACTGTTACTTGAAGTGCGTTCAATGGCGAATTTTTCAAAGCTGCCTTTTATTATGATCACCAGTCGTGGCGACAGGGATCACGTGGTTAAAGCTGTGCAATCAGGTGTATCGGATTACATCACCAAACCTTTTACGCCTGAAGAACTTCTGCGCAAAGTGACCAAACAATTAAAGGCCATAGGGCGAATGCCGGTAGTTGGTCAGCAAAAAATGGCAGCAGGGCAAAACGTTGTTTTTTCCTCCTTGGATGTTTTGACACGCGGACGCGCAGAATCAAGCATTACCAAGTCTGTAGTGACTAACACGGGCTCATCGGCAATCCTACAACAAAATCCTTTGTTGGCGACCAAAGAATCAGCAATTACTACAGTGAAAACAGCAGCCAAGGGGCGAGCACAATTACGTTTTGCCAATGATTTAACCTGTGCTTGCATCATCCGGGAAATGTCTTTGCAGATGATGAGCTGCACCTTGGAGCGCAGTGACAGGTTGCCAGGTTTATTCGATCAGGCCGTTGTTGATATAGATGCAGAAGCAGGTGGAAGCCTGGCGCGTGTCAATGGCTATGTACATTCCCTGGCAGCAGTGGAAAATCGTTTTGACACACAATCCATAAAAATTATTATTCGTTTCGTTGACAATGATCCTTCAAAATTTGAAGTCCTATCAAAATATATTGCACAACTTTAAAATATAAACAAAAAGGATTTTCTTTTTCGTATGCCTGTAGTTCTGCATATTGTTAAGATGCAACATTGAATCCATTTTGCGTCCAGTAGAATTGCAGGATATTGCTATGCGCGGTATGCACACGTCCGGTTTATCAGTTCATCCCAATAATCAATCCCGATCATCTGTTTCATCGATGTCAGTTAAAGAAATTGCTTCTTATCTCTGGCCTTATCTTTGTGAATTCAAAGGCAGGGTTATTTTGGCGTTGGCTGCTTTGATTGCTGCCAAAATTGCCAGTTTGTTAATGCCCTGGGCGTTGAAACATATTATTGATGGTGTCGATGCCAGCGTATCGCCTGTTTTGGTATTGCCGGTTTTTTTTATTGTGTTTTATGGTGTGTTACGTTTCGGCAGTGTATTTTTTGGCGAACTGCGCGATGCACTTTTCAGTCGTGTAACTGAAAGAGCCATGCGCAAAATAGGGTTGCGGGTATTTAATCATTTACATGGATTGGATTTGTCATTTCATCTGGAGCGCGCAACAGGCGGCATTAGTCGCGATATAGAAAGAGGTACTAATGGCATCAGCTTTCTGATGCGTTTTTTAATGTTCAATATAGTGCCCACCTTGTTTGAAATTGCGATGGTAGCAATTATTTTGTCCAGTCTGTTTTCATTCTGGTATGGATTGGTGACGGTCATTGCTGTTGTCATTTATGTTATTTTTACTGTGATCACCACCGAGTGGCGAAACCAATATGTTCGCGAAGCAAACCAGGCGGATTCATCGACCAATACCCGTGCGGTTGATTCGCTGTTGAATTATGAAACGGTAAAATATTTTAATAACGAACATTACGAATCCAAACGTTTTGATGACGCTCTTGCTCAGTGGGAGACCGCAAAATTAAAAAATCGAATGTCGTTGCTGGTTTTAAACTCGGGTCAGGCATTGGTGATTGCATTAGCTGTAACCATCATGCTGTGGATGGCTGCGGATAGTGTCATGAATAAGGAAATGACACTGGGTGATTTGGCGATGATTAACGCCTATATGATTCAATTATTTGTACCACTGAATTTTTTGGGATTTATTTATCGCGAAATTCGTCGAGCGGTCACTGATCTGGAAAACATGTTGGCGCTGCTCAAACGGGAATCCAAAATCCGTGACACAGAAAATGCTGTGCCACTACAACTGCAGGCGGGTGAAATTGAATTTAAATCAGTTAACTTTGCTTACACTGCAGACAGGCCGATTTTGCAAAATTTTTCGGTAAAGGTACAGGCAGGAACCAAATTGGCAGTAGTGGGGGCATCGGGTGCAGGCAAAAGTACCTTGTCGCGTTTATTATTTCGTTTTTTTGACAGGGATTCAGGCGTCATTGAAATTGATGGACAGGATATCAGTCAAATAACATTAAGCAGTTTGCGTCAGGCGATTGGCATAGTGCCGCAAGATACTGTGTTATTTAACGCCAGCATTCGCGACAATATCGCTTATGCAAAACCTGACGCTTCCGCAGAAGAAATTGATCAGGCAATTGTGGCTGCCAATTTAAAACAATTTATTGCGAGCTTGCCGGAAGGTGATAAAACTCTGGTAGGTGAACGTGGATTAAAAGTGTCCGGTGGTGAAAAGCAGCGTATTGCAATTGCACGGGTATTGTTGAAAGGATCAAAAATAATTATTTTCGATGAGGCGACCAGCGCTCTGGATTCACATTCGGAAGCTGCAATATTGGATGCAATTTCGCAATTGGCGAAAAACCATACCAGCATAGTGATTGCACACAGGCTATCGACAATTGTTGATGCGGATAAAATTATTTTGTTGGATCAAGGCAGGGTTATTGAACAGGGAACTCATGCAGAGTTGTTGGCATTAAACGGCCGTTACGCACAAATGTGGATCATGCAATTGCAAAATGAAAAAGAATAGTGCATGGTTTGGAGCCATGACTGATTCGAAAACGCACAAATATAGAATAATACACATCAATCAAGCGCAATATTTTTAATTCTTTTGTTGGCATAGGACGTGCAATGAGGATGTATCACAATCATGATTGTGAGCGTCGGTTAACAATTGTAGTGTCAATCTATTGAGTAATTGCTAATGTCGAAGTTCGCGTTTGGAAAGTATCGCGGCATTATTATTTCTGTCGCCTTGTTTCTATTATTGGATGCCTCGGTTCTTGTATTCAATTTTTATGTTTCGTTCCAGATAGCAGAAGATGCCGTCGGCGTTAACCTTGCTGGTCGCCAACGTATGTTGTCCCAGCGCATGGCGAAAAGTCTCTATATTTTGGATTCCAGTCAGGACGATAAACTTTTTTTTGAAAAAACATTAAATGAATTAGAACTCAGCCAAAAATTATTTGATCAAACTTTACAGGCCTTTCGCAATGGCGGTGAAGTAAAAGGTGCTGGCACTAATATGGTCGTATTAAAGCCTGTTACCAGTCAAAAATCCAAAGACAGTTTGCGCGATGCGGCTGCAATCTGGGAGCCCTACAATATCGCCATCACGCAGTTTTTACAGAAGGCCGGTTCTGGTGATTTTGCGGGCGAACTTTCCCATGCAATGCTGATGGCCAGAACCAATAATCTGGTGTTGCTGGATTTGATGAATAATTTAACGATTGATCTGGAACAGGTTGCTGCATCAAAAGCAGCCCGACTAAGAACTATCCAGACATTGGGTATTCTTCTGGCAATTGTGAATTTCCTGTTGATTCTGTTTCACTTTTTAAAACAATTGCGTGAAAGTGATGCGCGCATTGATCAGGCGCGTCGCGAAACTCTGGAAATATTGGAAACGGTTAATGAAGGGTTATTTTTGATTGATCGTGATTTAACAATTGGCGAACAACATTCGGCTGTTTTAAATAGCATTCTTGGACAGGTTTCATTATCAGGCAAATCCTTTTCCCGTGTATTGGAAAGTCTGGTCAGTGAGAAGGACGCCAATACAGCCAAAGGCTTTATTGATTTATTGTTCGATCCCCGCGTTAAAAGCCGTTTGATTGGTGATTTGAATCCACTGCAGGCTATTGAAGTCAATGTTGTGCAGGAAAATGGAACTTTTGTCAGCAAACATTTGCGTTTTGATTTTGCGCGAGCTTATCAGGGGAATACCATTTCGCATGTGTTGGTGACAGTTGTTGATGTCACTGAACAAATGAAATTAGCGAGAGAGCTGAGCGAAAGCCGTGAACGTAATGAGTCGCAACTGGAAATTTTGACCAGTTTGTTACATGCGCATCCGCTATTGCTAAAAGAATTTATTGATAATGCCTATGCCTGTTATAACCGTATTAATAATTTGTTGCGCGCTTCCGCAAAAAATACGCAGCAATTTCATGAAAAAGCGATCAGTCTTTTTAAAGAGTTACACAATTTCAAAGGTGAGGCTGCATCGCTGAAGTTGGATTATTTCGAAAACGCTGCTCACAAAATGGAAGATCTGGTCGTGGTTCTGAAGCAAAAAGAATCTCTGGACGGTAATGACTTTTTGCCATTCACTGTGCAATTGGAAGCTTTAATTAATTACACCCAACAAGTTGAGCAGTTGGCAATAAAACTGAGTCAGTTTGGTGGAGGCTTGATGCCACAGGCTCAGGAGCGATCCAGCAAAAATATTACGGGTAGTCGTGTTACTGATGGGTGGGAAAATTTATTCGAGTTTGTGCAACATGTTGCACAACGACAAGGAAAGCTGGTGAAGTTGATCGCCAGCGGATTGACGGAAGTACAATTGGATCCTGTTTATTTACAGCAGCTTCGGGAAATTTGTATTCAGTTGTTACGTAATGCGGTGGTACATGGAATAGAAACTCCCTACGATCGTGAAATGAGTGAAAAGCCGATACAAGGCCGAATCGATTTGCGTTTGGCAAAAATTTCAGACACAGAGATGGAATTAACGGTAATGGATGATGGTTGTGGTTTGAAATACGATGATATCCGTGCAAAAGCAATTGAGTCCGGGCGTTGGGACGAGACTGAAATTGAATCATGGGATAATAAAAAATTATTGTCTTTGTTGTTTAATGAGGGGTTAAGTACAGCAAATTCGCTGACTCTTGATGCTGGTAGAGGTGTTGGTATGAGTGCAGTGATGAATCATGTTGTTGCACACAGGGGACGAATTACGGTTGCAACCAGGCGAGGTCGATATACACGTTTTGTGATTACCATGCCATTGGTATTGTCTCTGGATAAAAGTCCTGGCTACACCCAGGAGGCATGATGCTCAATTTAATGATTGTTGATGATTCGAATATTATTCGTCGTAAAATCGAGCGTTGTAATATTCACGATAAATTTCGTTTGGTGGCTTCTGCTGCAAACGGATTGGATGCATTTGAGCAGTTTAAAAAATCAAGACCTCAAGTTATTACTATGGATATCACCATGCCGGGAATGGATGGCATTCAATGCATAGAAAAAATTACAAAATTGGATCCGAATGTGCGTATTTTGGTGATCTCTGCATTAAGCGATAAGGCAACCGGAATACTGGCTCTGCAAAAAGGTGCCAGAGGCTTTTTGTGTAAACCTTTTTCTGATGATGCATTATTGGCAGCACTGATAGAATTGACCGAGGATTAAATGACCGAGCAAACAATACAGGTTTTTATTGACGGTGTAGTACGTTATTTTGAACACGTAGCGGATAAAGAAATTCAAATAGGCAGCCCTTATTTGGTCGAAAATAATTCCCCGGCCGCTTATGACGTCACCGGATTAATCGGTATATCGGGCCCTTATAAAGGTTGCGTTTATTTTACTTCGCCGAAAATTTTATTGAAGCATGTGTTGATGAGTATAGGGGAGCATGACACAGGTAACGATAATATTTTTGATTTGGTTGGTGAAGTTGCCAATACAATTTCCGGTAATGCCAGAAGTGTTTTTGGTCAGGATTTTATGATATCAGTCCCGGTCATGATTGAAGGTGCTCCCAGTCATATACATTTACCTTCCCATCTCAGATCCTATGTAATTCCTGTGTATTGGCGTGCCTACCATGCTGCTGTTGTGATTTGCCTTGACGGTTAACACTTGTCATACAGAAATCATGATGAATAACATCATGTATTAATGATGCCTGTTATCTCGCATAACGATTGTGTTGTTTTAATCTGTAAACGTTGTTATTACAGGAGAGCAACTCATGAAGATGTCATTTTACTTATCCGCTTTAACACTTAATTTGGTCGGTGTTTCTGCATTTGCACAAGATCTTTCGATTAATGTTGAAAACGTAAAATCCACCAAAGGATTTTTATATGTTGCGTTACACAACTCGGAATCAACATGGATGAAGCAAGGCATTCAGGGACAAAAATTGCCCGTAACTGAAAAAACAGTTAATGTTATTTTTAAAGATTTACCAGCAGGTGAATACGCAGTAACCCTGTATCAGGATGAAAATGACAACGGCAATATAGATAAAGATGCTATAGGCATTCCTACAGAGCCCTACGGTTTTTCCAACAATGGCGCAAACTTTGGTCCGCCAAGCTTTAAGGATTCATTGGTATCTGTTACCGAAAATAAAACCATTACGATTTATTTGCAGTAATCAACAATCCATTTCTTATAGAAATAACAGGTTTGATGCCTGTTATTTTCTGATATCTGTCAGTATAGTGATTGCCTGAATAATAAAAAGGAATCAATCATGCAAGACAATATCTATGCTGCACCGGAATCCAGTTTGCAAGCGACCTATGAATTACCTATACAGGAATTCTATGTGGTTTCAAAATTAAAGTTTTATATTCTTTTTTTCTCCACCATGGGTTTTTATGGAGTTTATTGGAATTATAAAAACTGGAAGATGTATAAAATTGCCAACAATGAAGATATGTGGCCAATAGCCCGAGCAATCTTCGCTGTATTTTTTACCCATGCGCTCTATGCAGTTATTGATATGCGGGCAACCGAGCGGGATAAAAGTTATAAATGGTATCCAAACTTATGGGCAACTCTGGTCGTTATTTCTTTGATATTGGATAATATTTTTAGCAGAGTCGAACTCACTGACACGTTAATTTACGCATTTATATTCGGCAATATTTTTATCAGAGGTTTTTTTGTTTTCCAGGCGCAGACTGCTATTAATATAGCCTGCGATGATCCCCTCGGATCAAGCAATAAAAATCTGACCTGGATTAATTTTGTCTGGATAATACCCGGTACATTATTATTGTTGTTAATCGTGATCGGGATTTTTATTGAATGAATCATCTTTAGTGTGCAGATGATTCATTTGAATATAATTAGAATTTGTTCTTACCAAACAGTATCAACTGATTTGCTGTTTCGAAGATTTGTATCTGCAGTTACAAGTTGGGCATTGTGAATAATTGAGGTGGCAGCAATAATTCTATCAGCAGGATCACCATTAATATCTGAATCGAAATTGACTGATAACTCAACTATTTCCGGTGAAATGGGAATTACAGATATATTTCGTGATTGCAAAAATAAATTTATAAAATGTGCTGGTGTTGTGGAAATTTGAATGCGCCCTTTTTTGTGTAGCATTGAAATTTCCCAAATCGAAATATCGGAAATAATTAATGCGTTGCTGTCATCTGCTTTATTATCTCCAAGCCTTGGTATAGATCGGTACCCACAAAATTACTTATCCTGTAACCCAAACACACAGGTAAATGAACTGCCCTTTCCGGGTTCGCTGGTAATTTTTAATTCGGCGTAGTGGCGTAACAACACGTGTTTGACAATTGCCAAACCTAAACCTGTGCCGCCAGTTTCGCTGTTGCGGCTGGCATCTACACGATAAAAGCGTTCTGTTAATCGTGGGAGATGTTGCGCGTCAATTCCCGGCCCGTTATCCGTGACTGAAATGTAGAAGTGTTGCAAATCTTGCCAGAGCAGAATTGTAATTTTGCCTTCTCTTTGGGTGTATTTAATTGCATTGATAACCAAATTCGAAAAAGCACTGTGTAATTCTTTTTCGTTGCCGGAATAGAGCAGGGGTTTGGTGGTGTTGTTACAAATTAAATTCAGTGTTTGTTGTTTATCTTGTGCCAGTACATCGGTTTCGGCTTTTACAGCGTTTAATAGTTGTTCGATATTAATAGGCTTGTGATTTTGTCCGGCTTCAGTGGTTTCCAATTTGGACAGTACCAACAGATCGTTGATCAACAGCGACATACGCTTCCCTTGCTGTAACATCTGTTGCAAAGGTTTGCTCCATTGCGGGTTTGAATTATTGTCGGCCAGTGTTTCCACATAGCCGTTAATCACGGTTAATGGCGTGCGTAATTCGTGTGATACGTTGGCCACAAAATCCTGTCGCATTTTTTCCAGATTATGCAACTGTGTTACATCACGAACGACAATTAATTTTTCGGTATTACCAAAAGGTGTGATTTGAAATTGTAAATGTTTGGATGAAAAACGTGGAGAAGGTAATTCCAAAGGTTCTTCGTATTTGCCGTCTTCAAAATAACTGACAAATTTGGGGTGGCGTAAAAAATTAATCACCGATTGTCCCTGATCTTTTGTGCTGAACCCCAACATTCTATGTGCGGCAGGGTTCCAGAAATCCAGTTGGCCTTTTTCATTGAGAATGATGATGCCATCTTTTAATGCAGAGCTGATTTCCTGTACGCGCTTGATCACCGCTTGCAGTTTTTCTTTTTCCTGTTGTTGGTGACGTTGCAGCTGATAAATGTTGTCGAAAATAATACCCCAGATGCCACTGGCTTCCGGTGGATGTTGTTGTTGGGTGTTGAGCAGCCATTGATTGAGTTGACGCATTTTCAATAGCATCCAGCCTATGTACAGGCTGCAACTCAATAATAGACTCCAGCCCATTTGATCGGTTATCAATCCCAATACGAAGCCGGATAAAGACAGCAAAATAATACGCTGCAGTTCTGTTGAAAAACCTTTAAGCAAAATATCAGCCTCTAAAAATCCCGAGGATTTTATCAGTCAGGCTTCAAGCCGGGTTGAAAATCTGTAGCCTGTTCCGCGAACAGTTTGAACCAGATCTTCATGACCATCAATTGTTAAGGCTTTGCGCAGTCTGCGAATATGGACATCAACAGTGCGTTCTTCAACATACACATTGCCGCCCCAGACATGATCCAACAATTGACTGCGGGTATAGGCTCTTTCCTGATGGGTGAGAAAAAATTCCAGAAGCCTGTATTCAGTAGGGCCCATTTCAACCAATTGTTGATTGATGGTAATACGATGGCTAACAGGATCCAGGCACAAACCTTTGACTTGTATAGGGGAAGAATTGCTTTGTGGTTCGGTACGGCGCAATACGGCTTTCAATCGTGCGACCAGTTCGCGTGGGGAAAAAGGTTTGGTGATGTAATCATCAGCACCGACATCCAGCCCCTGGATTTTATTATCCTCCTCACCTTTGGCCGTCAGCATAATAATGGGGATGTTTTGTGTGACTTCGTCACGTTTTAATCGGCGGGCCAATTCAATACCACTGGTTCCCGGCATCATCCAATCCAATAAAATCAAATCAGGTTGCTCATCAATAATTTGTGAGTGTGCCTCTTGTGCATTACTGGCTTCAAGGCAATCGTACTCCGCCATTTCCAATGCAACACGCAGCATATCGCGAATGGATGATTCATCATCAACAATTAAAATTTTTCGACCCGTCATAACGCCAACTCAAGTATTACGTTTATGTTGCAGTCTATTAAATGAAATCAACATGACAGAATTATGACAATGGAATTTTATAAATACGATCGGCTGCAATACCAATAAAAACCACCAACCCCACCCAGTGATTATTCAGAAAAGCTTTGAAGCAAGCCGCAGGATCACGGAAACGAATGAGCCATTGTTGATAGGCAAACAAACCGGCGACTAATAAGAGACTCAGGTAATAAACACCGTTCAATGAAAAGTGCTGCCCTATAGTAACCAGTATGTAAAGTGTCAGTAGTTGCAACATGCCAGTAATGATTCGATCCTGATCGCCAAATAAAATTGCGGTGGATTTGACGCCAATCTTGATATCGTCATCACGATCAACCATGGCGTAAAACGTATCGTAGACAACGGTCCACAGAACCACGGCCAAATAAATTAACCAGGCATCCTGAGTGATTTTCCCTGCCTCGGCTGCGAATGCCATAGGGACGCTCCATGCAAATGCAGCCCCGAGAACAACTTGTGGCAGATAGGTATAACGCTTCATAAATGGATAGGTCGCGGCAAGAATCAGTCCGCCAATCGATAGCTGTATTGTCAGCTGGTTGGTCATCAGGACCAATAGAAATGCAATCCCCGCAATCCCCGCAAATAAAATAATGGCTTCTTTGCTGGTTACTGCGCCTGTAGCCAATGGTCGATCCCGTGTGCGCTTGACCCTGCCATCAATATTTCTATCAGCAAAATCATTGATCACACAACCCGCCGAACGCATGAGAATTACGCCGGTAATAAATATCAGCAAATTTTTAATGCTGGGCATAAGTTCAGGTGTTGCCAGCCAAAGGCTCCAGAGTGTTGGCCAGAGCAGCAAGTAAATTCCGATAGGTTTATGCAATCGCATCAGCAGCAAGTAATTTTTAAATTGTGCAAATGAATGCCAGGGCAATTTTTTTTCAGGCGGTTGGATTTTTTGCAGCAATTTATTATCGGGATTGGGTTGCATCATGTATTTGTCAGAATCTTTGCTGGGTAGAGAGTCAATCATGCCTGAATAAAAACAGAGTTTAAACCCTTGGTTGATAACCCGAATGTTAATCATTCGATACAATCACATTATGTTTGATTACTAATTTCCTTAATAAAATCAGGTAAAAAAACCTCACTGACCAATAAAGGTTTTTGCTCAACATAAAATACTGATCGTCTGCCCCACACTGTGTGATCAGGGTGAAGATAGTCAGGTAAATATCCATGCTTGTGGTTAATTCGGGCGACTTCAATCGGGCTGCGCTGCAACCGGGGTTGCTTGAATAAAAATGCGCCCAAAGGTTTGCGGCTGGTTTTACGTAATTGTCTCAATCGACCTGTCAGGCTGGATAATGGCAGAAGACTGCGTGCAAATACCCATGGCTGGTTTTTACCGTATAAAATGACTTCACGTATTAATGTGGCTTGATGTTTTGCGAGTCCAAGTGCGCGCCGTTCATCAAGGCGGATTTTGCCGAATCCCTGAAACAGCACTTTTACTTTAAATTCTCCCTGGCTTTGTGTAATTAATCTGGCGGTGAGTGAGCCTGTATCCTGTAACCAGGCATGTAAATTTCTTTCGCAATACAATTGCATATTCAAACAGCCTGTTTTATGCCAGTGCAATAATAATGTCGGCATGCGCGTGCGTGAGTTTGGGGAGTGCAACTGTCACCTCGAAATCAGAATAATTTTTTTGCAGTTTATCAGAATTGAATTTCTTTCGTGATTTGATATCGCTTGATCAGGAATATCTGGGTACACTTGCCTTCTGGACATATCGAAAGGTGATCTCTTATGCAAAAAAATCAATTGGTTGTGATGCTTGCGAATGAATTGCAATTGACCCCGCACAAGGCTGATTTGGTGGTGTCGTCCTTGATTGAGCAAATTACCAATGCTTTGAGTCGCGGTGAGTCAGTCACATTGCCGGGTTTCGGTAGTTTTAAAATCAGCGAGCGTGCTGCACGTGAAGGCCGCAATCCACGCACGGGCGAAACCATAAAAATTGCCGCCAGCCGCAATGTGGCATTCAAGGCGGGCGTGCAATTAAAAGCAGCGGTGAATTCGTAGGTTGGAAGAGGCGAAGCTGACTTCCGACAATTTTCGAATTGCGCAAACATGTCGGAAGTCGCTGCGCTCTTCCAACTTACCTCGAATAAATAAAAAATTCAGAGAAATAAAAAAATGTCATTAACCAATAAAATTTTGTTGGGCATGGTGCTGGGGATTCTGGTTGGAATTGGTTTCAATTTAATTTTGGCTTTGCCTGATCCCAAAGCAGTGCCATCCAGTGAATTGGGTAAATGGATTCAACTGAATTTAATCAATGGCGTGTTTGATGTTGTTGGCCAAATTTTTGTGGCCTCATTAAAACTGTTGGTTGTGCCCATGGTGTTTGTGTCACTGGTGTGTGGTGCAGCAGCCCTGGGTGGACATAGTCGAATGGGGGTTATGGCGGGCAAGACGCTGGGACTTTATATCTTTACAACAGCTGCTGCTATTGCGTTGGCAATAGTATTCGCTGTTTTTTTTCAACCGGGTGTGGGTATTCAAGTATTGAGCGATGTCAATTACGTTGCGCCAGCATCGCCCTCAATTAAAGAAACGATTATCGATATTATCCCTGACAACCCGCTGGCTGCGATGGTTGAAGCCAATATGTTGCAGGTGATTGTATTTTCAATTTTATTTGGGCTGGCAATTGCCAAAACCGAAACCGCCGCCGGAAAAACCGTATTGAGTTTTTTTGATAATTTGAATTCCGTGATTCTGCGTATGGTGATGTTACTGATGAATCTTGCTCCCTACGGCGTTTTTTGTTTATTGGTAAAATTATTTGCCAGTTTGGGAGTGGCAGGAATTAAAGATTTAGCCAAATATTTTTTTCTGGTGTTATTGGTATTGATTATTCACGGAGCGGTGGTTTATGGCTTTTTATTAAAATTGTTGTCTGGACTAAATCCGCTGATTTTTTTCAAAAAAATGTGGAAGGTGATGGTATTCGCTTTTAGTACATCATCCAGTAACGCAACCTTGCCTATTAATTTACGTACGGTTGAGCACGATCTTGGTGTTGATAATAAAGTTGCGTCATTTTCTGTTCCCCTGGGTGCAACCATCAATATGGATGGCACAGCTATTATGCAGGGCGTGGCAACAGTATTTATTGCACAAGCCTACGGCATAGACATAGGAATTGCCGGTTATTTAATGGTGATACTCACGGCAACTTTAGCGTCGATTGGTACGGCTGGTGTGCCCAGTGTGGGGTTGGTCACATTGGCTATGGTGTTGCAATCTGTTGGTTTGCCGGTTGAAGGTATTGCGATGATTATTGGTGTGGATCGCTTTTTGGATATGGTGAGAACTGCAGTAAATGTCACAGGTGATGCAACTGTGTCAGTCATAGTCGCGAAAAGCGAAAAACTGCTGGATCTGGATGTTTTTCATAATAAAAAACTGAATGCGGAAAATGATCCTGTTTAAATGTTTATTAATATGAGAGCTTAATGAATAGCGCTTTGTGGTTCGGTAAAGTGCAGGCCGATTTTCAGTTCATCCGCCAGGCAAGGCCAACGTTTTATTTCATCAGACCAACCACGGTTTTTATGGGTCTGAATATATTGACGAATGGATTCACTTTCCAGCTTTTGTTCGTTTAACAATAATTCTGCAGAAAATAACACTGCTTGATCCAATAAATTTGCAAAGGGTTCGCCAATTAATTCGTGAGCAATTAAATTGGCCGTAGTGTTATCCATAGGTGTTAATGGAACGCCGCTTTTGCCCATGAAACGATCATTCACTTCTTCCAATAATCTGTGCGACAGGTAGGCTTCGTCTAATAACCCGACGAGATGGCGGGGGTCTTTAATAAGATCGGGTGGCGATAAAAAATAATTGGCTGCTACGGTAATAATAGGTTGTACTTCCTGCTCGATTCTGGCTTCCTGAATAATCGTTTGTATGGCATCAATAAAATCAGGGACATGCGAAATGTAGCGTTCTACAAAATCTGCCAGAGGTTCTACGGAGTTTTCGGGTAATAGTATGGAGCTATGCAAAAAAGGGCGGCGTTTTTGCAAAAATTCCAACAATTTTTCCCGGGCATTCGCTTGGGATTTTGCCTGAATAATTATTTGTTTTATTGAATTCATTGTGGCGCATGCTGATTAAAATTCGTGATCTAACCCTAAACTATAACCAATTAAATACAAGTTATTATTAATATCGTATTTTTATAAAAACCCATTTGGTAGATCATTCAAATGGGTTTTCTTTTAAAACAATAACTTAAAAGGCGCTGGAAATTTTTAAACGCAGAACATTATCGATATCGCCAGTGAAATACTGTTGGAATTGCAATGAAAAATCAATTGTCGATCCACTCCTGCCTATACCCAACACTCCATAAAGCCCGCCATCTATGTCAATATCTTCCGAGTAGCAATTTGAACAGTTGCCAATAGCGCGTTCTGAAAAAAGCATGGCTGAGCCACCTCCCCGAACAGTAAAAAAGCTGAGGTTGTCTGCACCAAAGCGATATCGAGGGCCATACTCCGCGAATACGGACAAAGCGCTTGCGCTGGATTCCTCATAATCCTCATCACCCCAATAATCTTCTACAAGCTGAATAAATTCGTCATTATCGTTATAAAAAATAAAACTCATACCAAGGGAAAGGGTGTTTTCGCTGGTGTTGGTGTAACGTTCGGCAGCGAAACCCAGAGCAAAGGCATTTTTATCAATACCTTGATCCCAAGCCTGCACATCATCAAAGGTCATATGATCCACATGACCTGACCAACTCCATGCAGAGTAGGGTGCTTGAGGTTGTTGCGCGTGGGCGTATAGACCGAAGAACACAAGGGTTGAAAAAGCAAATGAATAAAGAGGTTTCATGAATTGCGATCCTGTAATGGTGGTGACTCTCGAAAGGCTATCAAGATTAGCTGTATCCGGCCTTAATGCACAATTGCATCTGCTTTGATCGTGAATAAATTTTGGTATCTCTATATAATTCGCGCTCTTTCCGCCTGCTGCCGAGTCAATTTATGTCCGATCTTGCCAACAAAACAGCAATCAACAGAACTGCAACCGTCACCCGCAATACGCTTGAAACCAAAATTACAGTCAGTTTGGATCTGGATGGTGGTGGCAAGGGCACATTCAATACCAAAGTCCCGTTTCTTGAGCACATGATGGATCAAATCGCCCGTCACGGGATGATTGATCTGGATGTCACTTGCGATGGCGATGTGCACATCGATGATCACCACTCGGTTGAAGATATAGGCATCACCATAGGTCAAGCGATAGCCAAGGCCATTGGCGATAAAAAAGGCATTCGTCGTTATGGTCATTCTTATGTGCCCCTGGATGAAGCTTTGTCTCGCGTGGTGATCGATTTCTCTGGTCGTCCCGGTTTGGTGATGCAAGTGTCTTTTACGCAAAAACGTATCGGTCAGTTTGATACCGAATTGTTCTGGGAATTTTTTCAGGGCTTCGTCAATCACGCCAATGTGACTTTGCATATCGACAATTTGCGCGGCCACAATTCGCACCACCAAATTGAAACTGTGTTTAAAGCATTTGGTCGAGCGTTGCGTATGGCGCTGGAAAAAGATCCGCGAATGGAAGGTATTACACCTTCAACCAAGGGTAGTTTGTAATTCATGTTAGATGTGAACAAAAAATCGGTGATTGCGGTTATTGATTACGGCATGGGCAATTTGCATTCGGTTGCCAGTGCGCTGAATCATGTTGCACCGGATCAAGAAGTGATAGTCACTTCTGATCCTGCAAAAGTTGCCTCAGCTGATCGTGTGATTTTCCCCGGTGTCGGCGCCATTCGCGATTGCATGGCAGAAATTAAACGTCTCGGTTTCGACAAATTGTTGCGTGAACAAATCGCCACCGGCAAGCCTGTGTTGGCGATTTGTGTTGGCATGCAAGCCTTGATGGATCACAGCGAAGAAAATGACGGTGTTGATTGCATTGGACTGGTTGCTGGCAATGTGAAATTTTTCGGCGAGCAACATAAAGATTCCGCCGGAAATTCGCTGAAGGTTCCTCACATGGGTTGGAATCAGGTTCATCACAACGATCACCCACTTTGGCAAAATATTCCGCAAGATAGCCGTTTTTATTTTGTGCACAGTTTTTATATTTTGCTGAAAGATCAATCACTGGTTGCCGCGACTTGCGATTACGGTTTGCAATTTCACGCAGCCCTGGCGAATAACAATTTATTCGCTGTGCAATTCCACCCGGAAAAAAGTCATACGGCGGGATTGCAGTTATTGAAAAATTTTACGAATTGGAATGGTAACGCTTGATGCTAATTATCCCCGCAATTGATTTAAAAGATGGCCAGTGCGTGCGTTTGCGTCAGGGCTTGATGGATGACTCCACAGTTTTTTCTGATGATCCTGTCGCAATGGCCAAACAATGGGTTGATCAAGGTTGTCGACGTTTGCATTTGGTGGATTTAAACGGTGCATTCGAAGGTAAGCCCGTTAATGGTGGTGTTGTGACTGCTATCGCAAAAGCCTATCCGAATTTGCCGATTCAAATTGGTGGCGGCATTCGCAGTGCAGCGACTATCGAATATTATCTGCAGGCCGGTGTGCAATACGTGATTATCGGAACCAAAGCGGTAAAAGAACCGCAATTTGTAACCGATATGTGCAAACAATTTCCCGGCCACATTATTGTCGGTTTGGATGCAAAAGACGGTTGGGTTGCAACTGATGGTTGGGCCGAAGTTTCCAACATTCAAGCCAGTGAATTAGCCAAACGTTTTGAACAAGATGGCGTCAGCAGTATTGTCTACACCGACATTGCGCGCGACGGCATGATGCAAGGCGTAAATGTGCAAGCGACAGTTGCTATGGCGCAAGCTTCAAGCATTCCGGTGATTGCATCCGGCGGTATTACCGATATGAAAGATATCATCGCGTTAAAAGCGGAATCACACAAAGGCATTTGCGGTGCGATTACCGGTCGTGCAATTTACGAAGGCACTTTGAATATGGCCGAAGCACAAGCCTATTGCGATCAATAACAGGCAAATTTTATGGCTCTTGCAAAACGAATTATTCCTTGTCTTGATGTTGATAACGGTCGCGTAGTCAAAGGCGTTAAGTTTTTGGATATACGCGATGCTGGCGATCCGGTTGAAATTGCCAAACGTTACAATCAGGAAGGTGCGGATGAAATTACTTTTCTGGATATTACCGCAACTCACGAAGGCCGCGACACTACTGTGCACACAGTTGAAAAAATTGCCGCTGAGGTTTTTATTCCTTTAACAGTCGGTGGGGGTATTCGCACAGTCGATGATATTCGCACTATGTTGAATGCGGGTGCTGATAAAGTCAGTATCAATTCTGCAGCAGTATTTAATCCGGATTTTGTAAAAGCTGCTTCAGACAGATTTGGTGCGCAATGTATTGTAGTGGCGATTGATGCAAAAAAAGTCAGCGCAGAAAATGAAACACCACGCTGGGAAATTTTTACGCACGGCGGTCGCAAACCAACCGGCATTAATGCAGTTGAATGGGCTGCGAAGATGGCTGAGTTCGGTGCAGGCGAAATTCTGTTAACCAGTATGGATGGCGATGGAACCAAAAAAGGTTACGATCTGGGTGTGACACGTGCGATCAGTGATGCTGTACCTATTCCAGTGATCGCTTCAGGTGGTGTTGGTAATTTGCAACATTTAGTGGATGGTGTGACATTAGGTCGTGCTGATGCAGTATTGGCAGCGAGTATTTTTCACTTCAGGGAATACACTTTGCAGCAAGCAAAAGAATTTATGCGTGATCAGGGAATTGAGGTCAGGATGTAAAACCAAACAAACAGTAAACAAAAAGGGCCGAGAGGCCCTTTCTGTTTACTCAAATTTTTTGATCTCAGGCAGCTCTATAAAGCCTTAAGAGATCTGTGATTTTGGGTTCGGATTCACAGAGAAACTCTATAAATTCCGTTACTCCCAATTCTGCATCTTTCTGACTGTCAAAGGGTCCTATATCAACACCCTCACGGGTAGTGTAGTACCAATAACTGCCTTTCTGGATAAAACGCGAATTTCGATCAGGAGCATCACCTTGTTCACCAAATCTGTTTGCTGTCGCCATAATAAATTCCTCTAAGTGTAAATACTTGAAACCACCTTGTTCGGGGTGACGGACATCGCAGCCGTATGGCAATTATATGTCTTGTACCGGGATTGCGTTAGATTGTGTTGTCATGGCACTTTATTGTTTTAATAACGAAAGGCATTGTTTTGTGACGTGGTTCTCGGTAAAAAATCCAATTTTGGTAAGAGGGGATTAATTTCCGGTGGATATTCTGCATCTATAGGGCAATAACCCGGCTGAGTTTCAGACCCGGTAAACAGTTCGGAGACCAAAACCAACTCTATTGATTGTTCCCTGGCAATTTTGTGCGCTTCTTGCAATACCTGAATGGTTTCCGGATAAGGGTGACCAATCGCAATTGCACTGCCTTTGGCTTTAGCAATATCGATTGCCAGAAATAGTTGTTTGCGAATCAGGATCAGATTGCGATTGTCATCCAAAAAAACATCTCGTTTACTGCTGGGTAACTGGTGGACTTTGGCCTGATTTAATGCCTGGGTTTTAGCAGTAGTTCGACTATCAATAAAATAAAGTTGATGTAATTTTAGATAACTCATTACCCAGCTCATGACCTGAGCATTCTGGGTTAATTGACTACCCATATGGTTGTTAACTCCCTTTACGTGAGGGATATTCGCCAGATCTTGATTGAGGGTGTGAATCAATTCGGAATGTGAAATGTTATTGGTCAGTGCACCTGGTCCCAAAGGAATATTGCGTTCATTGCTCATGGGTGCATGCAACATAATTTCCTTGCCATTACTGTGTGCAATTTTGGCAAGGCTTTCGCCATGAGGTGTGAATGGTAATACTGCCAGAGTAAGTTTGAACGGAAGCTCAGCCACAGCCAGACCATTTTTTTTATTGTATCCAATATCATCAATAATGATGGCTAGTTTGGCTGTTTCTGACCAGGCATAAACAGGCCATAAAACTGTTAGCAACAAGCAGCATGAAAAATAATTGATTCCGGAAATACCCAAGCTGTTTTGTTGTGCGTCAGTGAATTTCATTGTGAATTGATATTGTGTGTTTCTACAGTACCGTTTTCGGTAGATGCATTAATTTTTGGCATCAGTACCTGTAAACCTTTCAACAAATTAAGTGCTTCCTGCAATTGATTGTCTTCTTTTAATAATTGCAAATTTGAAATACGTTTTTCACGACGACTGGCACTGTTGCTTTCAGTATTTTTATTGGCATTATTTAAGTGGTTGTTAAAATCAGCTTCGGTCGATTGGTTAATACCTTCAACCCGGGTTAGATAAGCTTTTTCAATTACTACATCAGGTGCTATACCCTGTGCTTGTATGGATCTTCCCAAAGGTGTGTAGTACAGAGCAGTAGTTAATTTTATTGCATGATTCTGATCAATCACTGCTGCAGTTTGTACTGATCCTTTGCCAAAACTACGTGTGCCAGCGATCACTGCTCGTCGATGATCTTGCAGGGCGCCTGCTACAATTTCCGATGCTGATGCAGAACCATCATTTATTAATACCACCAGCGGTAAACCAAATGTGTCATCACCCAATCCTGCTTGATAATTGATGTTGCTGTTAGGTAAGCGCCCCTGGGTGTAGACAATTAATCCTCCATCCAAAAAAGTATCAGCAACGGTAATCGCAGCTCCCAATTCCCCGCCCGGGTTGTTGCGTAAATCGAGAATCACTCCTTTTGTTTGCGGGTTTTTATTTAAATAATTATTTAAAATTTTTTGTAAATCAATTCCGGTATTGGATTGAAAGTTGGCAATACGCAGATACAAAAAATCATTTTCCAATGTGCGATAGCGAACACTTTTGACTTTAATAATTTCACGCGTTAATAAAAAATCGAGAGGGTCTTCCAGATCATTACGAAAAATGGTCAGGTTAACTTCACTATTCTTGACGCCGCGTAGTAGTCGGGTGACTTGCGTAATCGATAGCCCTTTAACCGGACTGTCATCAATCCGCACAATCCTGTCTCCGGATTGAATTCCTGCTTTACTGGCGGGGCTGTCATCAATAGGTGATATAACAGTAATAAAACCTGATTTGAGACCTATCTCCAAACCAATTCCGGCAAATTCTCCTGTAATGGAGTTTTGCAAATCGGCAAATTCATTTTTATCAAGATAAGCTGAATGAGGGTCGAGTTCGGAGATCATGCCTTTAATGGCGTAATCAATCAGTTCGGCATCGCCAATTTCTTCAACATAGGATTTTTTAACTTGAGTATAGGCCTGAACAAATCGTTCGAACTCATTTGAAGTCAAATCTGAATTTTTGTCGTCTGCAAAACAATAAGCCGTAGCAAGTAAACAACCTATGGCAACACAATAATTGATACGCATAAATTTCTCTGGATTAACCTGGTGCTAGCCAGGTACTGGGGTCAACGGGTTTGCCGTTGTGTCGAATTTCAAAATAAACACCATCGGTTGATTGGCCGCCGGAATTGCCGACTACAGCAACGGATTCACCTGCAATAACAGGATCTCCGGCTTTTTTTAATAATCGCTGATTGTGTGCATACAAAGATAAAAATCCTTCGCCGTGATCGATGATAATCAGAAGTCCATGCCCGCCGAAATAATCAGCAAATACCACCCGGCCATGATGCACAGCAATCACTTTATTACCTGCATTTCCGGCAATGTAGGTTCCATTCCAATTGAGTTGTCCTGCAATTCGTGGGCTACCAAAACGGTGAAGAATTTTACCCTGAGTTGGCCAGGGTAATTTTCCTTTGCGAACAGAAAATTTCTCACCACCTTTTGGCAGCGGAACATAAGCTGGAGATTTTAATGCGCCACTGGATGCAATTTTTCGTGTAACCCGACTCAGCAGTACTTGAAGTTTTTGTCTGTCTTCATTGAGCTGTGTCAACTCTTGCTGTTTGTTTTTAATTTGGGAATTTACTTTGTGCAGTGCAACCTGACGCTCTTTATGTGCGCTGCCCAAAGCATTTCGTTGTTGATCCAGTTGCGTTTGCATGGCTGCCAATTGCAAGGTTTTTTTTTCAATATCCGGTGTGATGGTATCTATTCTTGAAATGGTGTTGCGGTAACTCTCCACTTTTTTTTGTTGGGCCATCACGAAATATCCGTGATAAGTCATTAGTCGTGATAATTTATCAGGGGATTCCTGATTCAGTAATAACTTGATATCGCTTTGTCGCCCCAGCTTATAAGCAGCCAATATTTGTGCTGAAATTTTTTCTTGTTGGTTGTTGCGTTGTTGTTCCAGCTGGCTCCGTTCTTGTTTCAGATTGTTTAAGTCCTGATTTTGCTTGTTCAATTCTTTTTTGATGTCATCTGCTTTTTTTTCCAGTTCATTAATCTGGGTTTCAGATTTTTCCAGATCTTTTTGTAAATCCGATCGCGCTCCTTGAACAGACTTTAATTCTTTTTGCAGTGCTGCAATTTCTTTTTGTAACTTTTCCATATCAGCTTTTTCATCGGCCTGAACTGTGCCAATGAAGATAAATGCCAGTGATAGAAAAATAATTTTTTTCATTAAGGTGTCGATATAAAATGAGCCTAAAGGGTTTATCCGGGAACGTCTTGCAGGGGCAGATGTGATCTGCCCCTGAAAATTAAACCAATTTAATCAAATTGCGTCCGGTCATTTCTTTAGGTTGGGTGATATTCATTAAATGCAACATGGTCGGCGCGACATCTGCCAATGAGCCACCTTTCTCCATCACAGCAGGGCGATGACTAAAGAAAATAAACGGCACAGGTAAAGTGGAATGTTGAGTGTGTGGCTGCCCGGTTTCTTCATCAAACATTTCTTCCACATTACCGTGATCTGCTGTAATTAAAGCTTCTCCGCCGACTTTTTCAACTGCGGCCAGTACTTTCCCCAAGGCAATATCAACAGCTTCGACCGCTTTGACGGCAGCATCAAATAAACCGGAGTGACCCACCATGTCGCAGTTGGCATAGTTGCAGATAATCGCGTCATATTTCCCTGATTCAATTGCCGCCACTAATTTTTCGGTGACTTCCGGAGCACTCATCTCGGGTTGCAAGTCATAGGTGGCTACTTGTGGTGAAGGAACCAAAATACGATCTTCACCGGGATAAACCACTTCATTGCCTGCATTAAAAAAGAAAGTGACGTGCGCATACTTTTCAGTTTCAGCAATACGCAGTTGGGTTTTACCGATAGATGATAAATATTCGCCGAATGAATTGGTTAAATCTTCTGGCGGAAAAGCAATCGGTGCTTTAATACTTGATGCGTATTCTGTGGTTTGTACAAATTTGGCAATTTGTGGATGTAATTCGCCGCGATCAAATCCGGCAAAATGTTCATCAATTAATGCATTGGTAATTTCACGGGCGCGATCAGGACGGAAGTTCATAAAAATAACTGAATCACCATCATTAATCGTAGCCACTTCCTCATCTTCCGCGCAGATTACGGTGGCTTTAACGAACTCATCATTTTCACCGCGTTCATAAGCCGCTTTTAATCCATCGAGCGCGGTCAGTGCATCAAATTCTGCATCGCCAGTGACCATTACGTCATAAGCTGCTTTCACTCTGTCCCATCGATTATCGCGATCCAGCGCAAAATAACGGCCCACAATCGAAGCGGTTCTGCCAACACCCACTTCTTTAAAAATTGCATCGGCTTTTGCCAAAGAAGTGTCTGCACTGCGTGGTGCAGTGTCACGTCCGTCCAAAAATGCGTGCAGATAAATTTCTTTGGCGCCGCGCTGCGCTGCCATTTTGATCATGGTGTAAATATGATCCTGATGACTGTGCACACCACCTTCCGAGAGCAGGCCTAAAATGTGCACTGCTTTGCCGGTATTGATTGCGTGATCAATAGCATCGACGTACACCGGATTTGTAAAAAAGTCGCCATCGCTAATTGCTTTGTTGATACGCGTAAAACTTTGGTAAACCACCCTGCCTGCACCAATTGTCATATGGCCTACTTCCGAGTTGCCCATTTGTCCTTCAGGTAAACCTACTGCCATGCCTGAAGTTTCAATCAGGCTGTTGGGGCGCTTCCAGAGTTGGTCATAAATCGGTGTTTTTGCGGCGCGGACGGCGTTGTATTGGGTTTTTTCCGAAAATCCGTAGCCATCCAAAATCAATAATACGAGGGGCTTTTTTGCAGTCATGTGTGCAGTCATAGGAGTCACTTGTGGTGGGGTAATAAAAACAGGCTGCCATTTTACGGTTAATGCCGCAAGTGATAAAGCATTAACCCGATATGATTTTGAGGGAGGTTATTTTGATCCCGGGCTTAAATTATTGTGTCGTAAAAACATTACGACGACGCTGATGATGGTTAGTGGTAATACAAAGCCAAGCATTACCGCATTAAGTGAATCAACGGGATGATTTTGTGCCATCAAAATCAGATAGCAGGTATAAACCACGTAATAGAACAAAAATACTGCACCATTAAAGCGTGAAATCTGTTGGCCTGTTGCAAAAATTGGCAGGCAGGCTATTGCTACTGCAATCATGATCCACAAATCAAAATTGATAACACTTTCCGCAATTCCAAGGCCAGTGCTGCCCGATGCCATGGCAGCTAATCCCAGGCAACCAAGAATATTAAATGTGCTGCTGCCGACAACATTGCCAACTGCAATGTCGCGCTCTCCTTTTATGGCTGCAACCACAGATGTGGCGACCTCAGGCATTGACGTACCGGCGGCAACAATTGTCAGTCCTATCACCAGGTCGCTGACACCCAGGTGTTTTGCAAAAATAACAGAGGATGTAACCAGCCACTTTGATCCTAAAACCAGCAATCCCAAGCCTGCGATTATTAATAAAATCTGCACCGGTTTACTATTGTCCCATGATGAGTGGCTGGCATATTCATCAGAATATTCTTCTTTTACTGCTGCTGATTCTTTGCGGGATTGGTAAATTAAAAATGCTGTGTATGTCAGCAATAAGGCAAACAATATAATCCCGTCAATCAGGCCCAATCGTCCATCGATGCAAATGGCGAGCAGCAAAACCGATGCACCGACCATAATTGGCACTTCCTGGCGAATAATTTGTACGTTCACTATCAAGGGTGTGATTAATGCGGAAACGCCTAAAATAAACAACACATTAAAAATATTGCTGCCGACAACATTCCCTATTGCAATATCGGTTTGATTTTGTAAAACAGCACCCACAGATACTGCCATCTCCGGAGCACTGGTACCGAAAGCGACAATTGTCAGGCCTACAACCAGCGGGGATATGCCGAATGACATGGCAAATTTGGATGCACCTCTCACCAGAACATCCGCACCAACGACCAGTAGTGCCAAACCCGCAATAAACATCAGTATTGTCATTGCCATCCCCAAAAAAATTAATGTGATTTATTGATTTTCAATTGGCCGACGAAATTACAAGGTTTTTGTCGTGAATCCAATTGTTCCCTGATGATTTTTTCCCACGCGGTTGTGCACGCACCGGTGGAGCCAGGTAAACAAAATATCAAGGTGTGGTTGGCGAAACCGGCGGTGGCACGTGATTGGATTGTTGATGTGCCGATTTCTGCAAATGATATTTGTCGAAATAATTCACCAAAACCCACAACGGTTTTATCAAACAAAGGAACCATTGCTTCGACAGTTGAATCGCGCCCGGCAAAACCCGTTCCTCCTGTAATCAACACAACTTGTGTCTGAGTATCCGCAATCCAGTTGGAAACCACGGCGCGAATTTGGTAAATATCATCCGTTACCAGTTTTCTGTCATGCAATTTATGGCCTGCTGTTGTGAGTAAATCTTGCAGCTTTTGGCCTGAAGTATCAGTTGCAAAATTGCGAGTATCGGAAACGGTTAGCACGCAAATATTTAAGGGTACAAATTCTTTTTGTGATGACATTTATCCTCCGGTCATATTCATAAAACGAACAATTTGTGGTTCTTCATGCAAATTAAAATGATGTTTTTCCGGTTTCTGTTGCATGGAATTGATGATGGCTTGTTTTAATTCTTCGGCTGGGTATGCGCTTTCGCGCAATACTTTTCGTAAATCAACACTATTTTCCTGGCCCAAACACAACAGGAGTTGACCGGTGGCAGTGATGCGTACACGATTACAGCTGCTGCAAAAATTTTCGGAATGGGGTGAAATAAAACCTATACGCGATGAATGATTGGCGAGTCGCCAATATTTTGCGGGGCCATCGTGATTTTCTTTTTGATTGTCGGGAATTAATTGAAAATCCTGCCGCAATATTTGCCGTAATTCAGCGCTGCTGACAAATTCGGTGTTGCGGCCGTGCTCATCAATTTTGCCTAGCGGCATTTCTTCAATAAAACTGATATCAATTTTTTTATCCAGTGCAAATTGCACCAGATGCTTCACCTCATGAGCATTGTAATGTTTAAGGGCAACACAATTGAGTTTGATAGAGGCAAACCCTGCATCGATGGCGGCATCAATTCCTTCCAGTACCTGTTGTAAATTGCCTATGCGAGTCAAGCGGCGGAAATTATCAGCATCAAGACTGTCCAGGCTGATATTAATACGTGTAACACCGGCGGCTTTTAATTCCAGTGCATGGCGTTTGAGATGGGTGCCGTTGGTGGTTAGACAGAGCTGCTTCAATAAAGGTAACTGCCCTAATGTTTGGGCCAACTCGATTATGCCTCTGCGGATCAAGGGTTCTCCGCCAGTGAGTCGTATTTTGGTAACCCCCAGTTCACTTAATACTTGGCCTAAAAGAGCGAATTCTTCAATGCTGAGAACCTGATCACGAGGTAAAAACTCCATTTCTTCGGCCATACAATAGGTACAGCGCAAGTCACAGCGGTCGGTAACCGACATGCGAACATAGGTCACCTGACGACCGAAGCTATCAATTAATGGCATAGACATAGATTTGCTGGCTGTATTGAGAATTAAGGATCTTAACCCAATAAACAGGGTTTTGAGCAGGTTCTATTTTGGATCATTTTGGGTTTTATCGGGTAGTTATCTTCCCGGGGTAGGTTCATGTGCCTATGTTGGGGTTGATGCGGTAGCTTTCTGAGGTAACAAAAAACACAAAAGCACCAATATGATTCAGTGTGCTCCATTTGTTTGTTTATTATCGGTGCAAATTTAATTTTCCATAGCATTGTTTTTTGCTCCATAAAAGATCCATCTTGCACCACATATGATCACAGGGCGTCGTCGATTGATTCAATTTTTATTGTCATTAATACCAAATTAATATCACACTCCTCAGCTAAGCCACTGAAACTCCAATTAAAAAAATAATTTAATTTTAAAAATGCATTATGGCATTGCGATTGCAAATACCTGTTCATGATTTTACAGATTGAATAATCAATCGTCTTTTAAGGTGCAATCATGAATTATTTGCCACATTCCCATTTGTCATCCTTTTCCGGTCGGTTGGATTCTGTGGTGCCTGTTCGTGCCTCCAAAGTTGGCAAAGTGTTTTTAGTGGGCGCAGGTCCCGGCGATGTTGAATTGCTCACAGTAAAAGCCCTGCGCATCATTCAGACGGCTGATGTTATTTTTTATGATTATCTGGTGAGTGCAGAAATTTGTGCGCTTTTTCCAAAAAATATTCCGGCAATTTACGTTGGCAAAGCTAAAAACCAACACAGCATTGCACAAGAGGATTTAAATCAATTGTTGGTGCAGCAAGCGCTTGCCGGTTTAACCGTTTGTCGTATTAAAGGTGGTGATCCATTTGTGTTTGGTCGCGGTGGTGAAGAATTAATGGAATTGCGAGCAGCCGGAATTGAATCAGAAGTGGTTCCTGGAATTACCTCGGCATCGGGTTGTGCAACTTACGCCGATATTCCTTTAACCCATCGCGGTATTTCCCAGGGGTGTACTTTTGTTACGGGGCACGCGGAAAAAAGTTTGGACGTAAATTGGTCTGCACTTGTACAGCTCAATCACACTTTGGTTTTTTATATGGGTTTAACTCGTGCCGGTGACATCACTCGCGAATTATTAAACGCGGGAATGAATGCGAATACTCCGGTTGCGATTATCGAAAATGGTTGCCGTAAAAATCAGCGCAACATCATTACAGAATTAAGTGATTTACCTGATGCCGTTTCACGCGAACAAGTGCAATCACCTGCGTTAATTATTGTGGGTAATGTCGTGAATTTAAAATCGGAATTGGAATTGGTAGTTGAGCGGCAACGGATGAGTTTGTCGGCTTAAAGCCCTCACCCTGGCCCTCTCCCGGAAGGAGAGGGAATAGAACTTCGTAGAAAATTTTTACAGAAGAAGCTGGGAGAGCAGGGAATCAATCCTCTCTTCTTCCGGGAGAGGGTTAGGGTGAGGGCAAAAAATTTTTCAAATCAAAAAGCGTTAAAAAACGTGAGGCATTTATGAAGAAGAGAATAGTAGTTGTTGGTAATGGAATGGTAGGGCACAAATTTATTGATAATTTGGTGAACCATGCTGACGCTGGGCAATATCATGTCGTGACATTTTCGGAAGAGCCGCGTCTTGCTTATGATCGCGTGCAGCTGTCCAAATATTTTTCTGGCTCTACAGCCGAAGATCTGGCCTTAACCACACCGGATTATTATCAATCCAAATCAGTTGAGTTTATTTTAAAAGACAAAGTTGTCGATCTGGATTTTGAAAACAAAGAAGTTATCACTGCGTCAGGTCGTCGCGAGGCCTACGACAAATTGGTTTTGGCGACAGGTTCATTCCCTTTTGTTCCACCTATCCCCGGCAACAAAAATGAACATTGTTTGGTGTATCGCACAATTGAGGATCTGGAAGCTATAACTGCCTCTGCACAACAAAGCAAAATTGGTGTTGTAGTGGGCGGTGGTTTGTTAGGTTTGGAAGCAGCCGCGGCATTGAAAAATTCCGGTTTGGAAACTCATGTGGTGGAATTTGCTCCACGATTAATGGCAGTGCAATTGGATGAAGGTGGCGGCAAATTATTGCGTCGCAAAATTGAAGCCATGGGTGTGAAGGTTCACACACAAAAAGCGACAAATGAAATTGTTGCCGGTACCGAGGCGCGTTATCGCATGAATTTTGCGGATGGTAGCTACCTTGAAACCGATATGATTTTATTTTCTGCCGGTATTCGTCCACAGGATGAGCTGGCTAGAAAATGTGGCATTACAGTTGGTGAGCGCGGTGGTATTACAGTTGACAACAATTGCCAAACTTCAGTGAAGGATGTTTACGCGATTGGTGAATGTGCACTTTGGAATAATCGTATTTTTGGTTTGGTTGCACCCGGCTATCAAATGGCAAAAGTGGCTGTATCGCATATCACAGGCGGTACAGAACAATTTACCGGTGCAGATATGAGCACCAAATTAAAATTGTTGGGTGTGGATGTGGCATCGATTGGCGACGCGCATGGCAACACTCCGGGTTCATTAAGTTATACCTACAGCAATGATGTTGATGAAGTTTATAAACGCATAATTGTTTCTGCTGACAATAAAAAATTGTTGGGTGCAGTCATGGTGGGTGATGTTGAGGCCTATGGTACCTTGCAGCAAATGTGTGTGAATGGAATGGATTTGCCGGAAGATCCGAATGGATTGATTTTGCCGAATGTTGAAGGGGGTGGAGCAGGTTTGGGTGTTGATGCACTGCCGGATACTGCGATGATTTGTTCTTGTTACGATGTGAGCAAGGGTGCAATTTGTTGTGCGGTGCAAGATGGTGCTCGCACAATGGGCGATATCAAAGCCGTTACCAAAGCGTCAACCGGTTGTGGTGGTTGCACTGCACTGGCCAAACAAGTGATGGACTCCGAATTGAAAAAATTGGGCGTGGAAGTCAGCAATCATATTTGCGAACACTTTCCGCATTCACGTAAAGAATTGGCTGATATTGTTCGCGTAAAACAAATCAAAACTTTCGATGAATTATTGGATCAGCATGGTAAAGGCTTGGGATGCGATATTTGTAAGCCTGCGGTTGCTTCTATACTCGCTTCTTTCTGGAATGAATATGTTCTCGATAAAAAACATATTGGTTTGCAGGACACCAACGATATTTTTCTTGGCAATATGCAGAAAGACGGTACCTACTCAATCGTACCGCGTGTTGCCGGTGGTGAAATTACACCGGATCAATTGAGTGAAAAGTTTTTCAAGCGATTGATCTTGGAAAACATTGGAGACGAGTCCCATTCCTTTTACCATTTTAAAAGGATTCTTGCTTCCGTCGTGGACAACAATGCCGGCGCTTTCTTGCCCACGATGTTGCAGTGCGAAAAGACCGTAGTAGGTTAGGAGTGCGGCATCGGAATGTCCATAGACAGCAAAGACGCCACATTCATGAGAGGGATAGTCAGAAGAGATCAAGAGAAAAAAAAGT
>CBFGPN010000027.1:0-31341 GCA_965650675.1 uncultured Cellvibrio sp. | reverse complement strand
CGAACCAGGTGGCGAATATGATAGTCCTTCCAACCAATTGCCTCCTGAATGGTTGAGGTCGATACCTGTTCATCCACAATCAACCGTTCCAATAGTTCAAGTTGATCGCCCAATGAAAGGGATGCAGAAAGTTTGATCAGGAGTTTTTCTGCTTGTTTATTCATGGCAGTAAAATTAGGGAATTCATTTTTGAAGACTTTCTTTTTCGACATTGTCAGATGTCTTTTCAACATCGATCAACTCATACGTAACACAAATCTCTTTATCTTCGTAAAATTGTGGAAAAGGTGGAGCAGGTCCATCCTTTCTTTTTTTTATAAACCTTTTCTCTACACAGTGATAATTTTTGATTTGACTGCTCTCTTTGTCGTCTTCAGATTTATTTGAACCAATCGCTTGATGCATTTTGCCATTGTCATCGTTTTCTGCTGTTTCGGATTTAAGTGTCAATGATTGATAACTTGCTCTGTTTTTTTGTTTGACATTAAATTCCTGAGAAAATTTAGGGATAATGGTGTCTACATAATGCTGGACACATTTATCCGACCGGTCTTTTGCATAATGCGTCATCGCGTCTTCACTGATTGCATAGCGGAGAACATGATCGATGGCCTGGAATTTAATCGTCACTGGACAATCAAAATCCGCAGTTTCGAAATGTCCTGAAACGGCTTCACCCTCAAATGTGCCAGCCACAAAGAACGCCCACCCCACCGAAGTATCCATCGATTCCGCCAATTGACCAGTTAACTCAAATTCAACCTGAGATTCATAACCTTCTATAACCTGTGGCAGTATTGGTTCTTTTACAGCTACATAGAGACAAAGAATCAACGCAATCAAGGTTGCCGAGAGAATAATCGTTTTCTCAAAATATTTTATAAACCACTTATTTTCTATTGCATTTTTCATTTTGTTGGTTCCACTGCTTTTATGTCTTAATAAATAAAATATTTGTTGGTCACATAAATGACACTGCAAAGAATCCCGGAAAATCCTGCTATGGAATAAAGCAATTTGTCCATTTGTAACAGGAAAGCAACTCCACCCAATGTGATAAACGCCATGAGCATAATTTGTGAATAAATAGGAATTTCCTTGGGAAAAGAAAATCCCATCAACAGCACGAAAGAGATTAAAGAGGTAATCAATATAAAAAGTAACGGTGCTAGAATGGTTTCATATTTAGAAAAATTCATTCGCTTGGCTTCAATTCAATTTTGATCATAATGTCTGAGCCTTTGCGATCTTCTGAATTTAACATCGCCATTTTCTCCCCTTTAGCGACACCGCAATAACCATATTCAGCATTCAGTCGTTTTGTAGCGTAATCAATAATATCGTTTAGCACTTTGTTATCCATCTTTTTGGTTCCTCTGATTCATTGGTGTGAATATTAAATTAGGTTCAGAAGATCTTACGGCGACATGAGGTTGTCCGAAGAGAATGTCAGAGGTTGCTAAAAGACCTTCTGGTTTCCATCTTAGTTGTTTGATCTTATTTTTCATCAAACAATCCGTGTCCCGTGACACAGATTGTTAAACGACGATTAGACTCTCACGCTTCATAACAACTACTTCCGCATCATGTGCATACAACCAGGGATTAATACCCAGTCTGGCGGATACCCTGTTTGAATTCTTCTGCAGGTTTGCGTTTACCCATTTTTAATTTGACCAAAAGTTGCAATATAAGCCTCGGAGTACGGCTGCATCCATCTGGCTGCTTCACGCTCGTTTATCGGGCTTGCTTTCTCAATTAACACCCGCTTGTTTCTTACTTCGATTGTGACTTTCAGCAAAATGAAATTACCCTCAGAGCTGCGACAAAGCTGTTCCCTAAAAGCTATTCCATCAACCCCTTCAGGTAATATTTTGCTGTGTATCAGTTTTAAATTAGTTCCTGTCCATCGCTGACCGTCAATAATCTTATCCAATGTCTTGTATCCCTCTTTTTCCAGTTCTTTGATAGTTGCGCTGTATTTATTTGTGGTAAATTTTACCAACATGAAAAATGCTGCAACAGAAAACAAAAACACAAAGGTAACAATAATCTGGTTGCTCATCTTCCAATATCCTCAGCTTGTTTGATTGGAATAATTTCCGTATTGAGAATTTCGATTTCTTTCCACTCTGCAAAATCCCATGGATTAAAGCCCAACATACTGGAAACAACATTGACCACTTTGTCTGTTGGGGTATGAATGCCTTTCAAGGTGTTGTTGAGATAATTTCGGTGTACTCCAGCTTTGTCACAAATATCGGTAATGTCGATATCCAATAACTGACTGATTAACGAGACGGTGTAGCGAATTGGTACTGAGTAGCTGGCGTGACATTTCACGATATTGACAATAGCATCCAAGTGCCTTGCACTTAAAATTGGCTTATCCCATAATCCTTGCTGTTTGAGCACATCTGATATTTTTGTAATTTGAATAGCTTCTACTGCATCGTATTCCTGATCCAGTACTTGATAAAAGACTTTTAGGCTTTTCATATGATATTCATTGACGCTGATAATAGATTGGATTGTCATATCGTAATTGATGACAATCGAGATATTGAAGTAATACAACATTTACCAACAAGAGATGAGTAATCCATAATCCTCACGCTGGACGTTGCTGAAAAACTTGCCGCAAGACTTCTGACAACAATAAAATTCATTAAAGGGATGGACGAAGTCATAGAGACAACGTCAGAATAAAATTTGAAAACATTTCAATGCCTGACATAATTCAATCTCCGGATTTGGCTTGTTCCAGTATTTTTGTTGCTATATAAGACTCTAAAATCTTTATGTTGTTTGTTGAGGTGGTTAATTCGCCGTAGTTACTTTCCTTTAAAAATAATTCGTATTTTTTCTTCTCGGCACGTAATTCTTTGATTGCATAAACTGTTGCATCGTCGATTTCAATCACCTTTTTCATAATACTGACCTGACAGGATTAAACCTTCAAAATACGATTCTTCTGCAGCTGCAGTCATTCGCTGCCCACATGCACCACATTCATCCCAGGGTTCATTTGAATTCACGCTAATCTGATTGCAACCACGTGGGCAAAACACTGTCACTTTGCTGATCCTTTTAAATTTATCTTTGTGTATCACAGACATTATTCATCTCGGCTACAGAACTATTTATGAAAAAAGCTAAAATTATTTCTAACAACTATTTCGCAAATGACTGTACTCATAATAACGCATTCATTGCTGCTTCCAATCCTTCTGGATGATGTAATGTTTTAATCAATCGTTGTGCATAACGACTGACGGCAGGCAATTCAAATTCGCGCAAACCCATTTTCTCATCACGAACAGAAGCCAGTTCGGTCATTTGTTTTCTCAGCATCCTCGCCCCGACATTGAGCGTTACACGCATAGATTCGATTGCCAGTAGTGCTTCGTAATAATTTTTATTTCGTTTAAATATGAATTCTTTCACTTGGCGTGTATGAACAGATTTCAATTCAAACGGAAATACCCGTATTCCAATCCGCGAGTTGTATCCATATGTCGTCGCCCATTCAGCCGATCCTCTCCACTCCATAAATTGGGCACACCACTGTTCTTCATAGGTCAGTAATTCAATGGGGTTATTTTCGTCACTGATGACGCCAGGATTTAATTTTCTAACCAAAATAAGATTCAAACAGTTCACGCCCAATTCATCACGAACAGCGCTGTGACAGGCAAGCAATTCTTTCATTGATATTTGGATATCAATCAAGCGCTGCTGAGTTTGTTGAAACATCTGTTCCAATCCGTCCGCGCCCTTATCCATTAAAAGGCCTTTTAAAGGATGGACGGATCCAACAGTAGATTCAGTCATTACATTTTTTTTCGCCGTGCTTTTATTCATCTGTTCACACTCTGTTGAAATACAGTTTCCGATAAAATTATTCAGTTTCTGCCGATTCCTGACTTAGTTTGTACTGCTCCTTTGCATCACGTTCCTGTTGTAAACGTTTGGCAGTTTCTTGTACCCGATTTTGCGGACTCAACTCCGCACGCAGATTCCCGTCAAATACGTCACGGCTCAAATCCAGATATCCAGCCTTGATTTGTTTTATTTGCAGATATTTTTGTTTGGCTCTCTGCGCGACTTTGTTGTTAGTGAGCAGGTCTTGCCGAGTAACAGCGGTGTGTCGCCAGTGTAATACTTCAGCAAACATGTGGCGCACAGCGCGTAATGAATCCGTTACGATTCGATCCCAATCAGAATCCAAAATCAAACCGATATGTTTGCCCGTCATCGCCAGCAGAATTAATTTGTCCAGGTCACGCAACAACAATGCACCGCGATAACCCCATGGCGAATAGAAATTCAGTTCAATCGTAACCGGATTGATACTGGCTTGCGTTTCCACTTCAAAATCCTCCATGCCGTTTAATAATTCCTTTAACGATTTGGTTCGAGCCTCAATCAGATTCCTGGCATCATTCCAGGCAGTTTCAATATCAATTAGACATTGATCGGCATAGGGATCGTCTATGGCGGCGGCAGACCATACCAACGCGGTTTGACGTGCAAATCGAGCAAGCCCGATGATGCCTCTGATGTTTTTTTCAGGTACCGCCTGACGCCCACGAAATAAATTGATTGTCAGTTTCGTATGCAATTTAACTTTGGCTTTCATTTCCAATTTGCCCGGAATCATATCGATGGATTCGATACCGGCTTCAGCTTCCGACAAACCTTTTTTGTTCCAATGTTGCATCGGTTTGGTTTTCAGATACAGATTCCTGTTTTCAGCAGACACAATGTCAGGATCATGGTCATCAATGGCAGTTACCGGATTGACAGCCTCAAATGCTTTTTCCAGTTTCGCCTTGGGTGTTGTCGTTTCTGATTCGACTTGCAGTGTCGTGTTGTTAGCAACACCTGACACTTTTGTTTTTCTCACTTTTTGTAATTTTTCGTCACTCATGTTGTTGCCTCCAAAAAATGTTTTATTGATACTTTCACTCAAGAATTCCGTGTCCCGAGACACGAATATCACGCTGTTTCTGCTCTTTACCTAAAAGTTCGGTAGGCTACCGAACTCTCAAAACCATTCCGTTCCTATTTGCATTTCTCAAACCGTTCGGTCACTGACCGAACTCTCAAACTATCCTGACCTACCAAAAGTTAGGTAGGCTACCCAACTTTTAAAACCATTCCGTTCCTGCATCCATTTTTCAAACCGTGAGGTAGGCTACCTCACTCAAAACACTCCTTTCCGCGCATCCATTTTTCAAACCGTGAGGTAGCCTACCTCACTCAAAACCATTCCTTCCCTTGCTTCCACTTCTCAAACTTCACGGCATAACTTTCCTGCTCCGTGTAGTAACCCGTCAGTTTTCGATGGGTCATTCGCTCGGGACTGTCCTCAAAACGTGGAGGTTTGTTTTCTTCCACCAACGCAATTACCTCAATCGCCCATTCGTCCGGTGTGAATTTGCCGTCTGTTACGGCTTGGATGAGGGAGTTGATATAACCCTGCAAATTGCGGATGGGGTCTGCCCAACCGTGCACCGCCATGGCGAACCGGCCAATCATTTGGGCCATCAGGACAAACCGTTCCTCGACCGCCAGAGTCACCAATTTGCGTTGAATGATCAGTACACCCGGCACAGTGGTGCTGGCCGTCAGGTAGGACAAGAGCAGGGGATGGCCAAATTCAGGGAAGTGGGTATCAATCAAGCCTTCAATGCTATCGGTACCCTTACGCCCGTAAACTCCAGCAGCGTTGTGACGCAATTGTCGGTAGGTGTTAATTTGCTGCAAACGGCCAGGTGACAATTTTTCGCGCGCGCGATCAGGAATATCTGTACTACCACTACTACCAGAGTAACTACTACTAAGGTAAAAAATTTCTTTCTCGTCCGGAGCAAATTTTTTGCTCTGGTGAGGATCAGCCGGAGAAAAATTTTTGCTCTGGTCGTCATGCTCTATCGAAATGCCTTGGTCTGAACCCCTTGATGAGTCGTCAAACGGAATGGTTTGTTGGTCTGGATTGGCATCATCCATCGATTCATTCATCTCAACCGGAGAAAAAATTTTGCTCTGGTCGTGTTGTTTATATCGATTCATCCGGTTTTCAAGCAGTTCCAATTCGGTTGTCCGACTGTCCGAGAGAAGAGCGGCGACTTCCATCAAGATTCGACTAGCGGCGGCTCGCAACCGTTTATTGCCGGACTGCTGTTGCAGTTCCAAAAATTGGATGTAGGTCGGATCAATTTCCAGCGTGGTAATCAGGGAAAGCGGATCATCGTGCAACAAATAAATATCACCGATAAATTTTCCGTGATTGCGCACATGCTTGCAGTGTGTCACCCAACGATGGACGCGCAACATGGCACGATGGGTGGTGACAGTCGGTGCTGACACCCCGATTGCCCGTGCCAGATCGGAACGTTTGGCAATGGCGCCGGGTTTGGTGGGATCGGTGGTACCCGTGCGTAACACCATCCAGGTGATGCGTTCCTGCGGCGATAAATCTTCATTAAGAATCATGCTGCGCGGAATTGCATCATGCTGATTGCCGGTAAATAACACCGCGATTTCCTCTTCGTAGACAGACGAGGGAGTTCGCTTGGTAATCAGTTCTGCTTCAGCCCGACGGATGCGTTTATTCAGTATTTCCATCGCATCCGGTTTATCAGGGGTCTCTGCCATAGCGCGTCTCATTATTCTGTTAGGCCAGTGCTTTGATGGACAGATACGCACTGTCCAGGGAGATCCGTGTTTGTTCATATACAGCCAATAACCGCTCCAGTGGATCGGCAACGTTATTCAGTTGGTTCCATGCCCGTAACACCATCAGCTCATTGGCTTCAGTGAGTGTTTCAGGTCGTCCAGCTTTGGCTTCAGGTAAACCCAACCGCTCGCGACGAATGGAATATTCACGGCGCGAAATAGCCTTGAGTTCTTCGAGTGCCGGTTGACGTAATCCGGCCAGGATTGCTTTATCCACCAGGTCTTCGTCTTCCGTTTTATTTTTGGCAAAATCCAGAAACAATTTTATTTGTTTCGGATCCACCAACATTTTGAGTAACGAACCTTTGAACGAATTAATACAAATCAAATGATCGGCGGTGATCAGTTTGATTTTTTCCGCTGTGGGTTTATCGAGAGTTTCAAGGCCCAATTGGTGAATTAATTCAATATCATTGGAGCGTAGGGCATTCGCCGCTGCCAGAATAGCGGCCTGGTTAATCCAGGAAATATAATGGTTGGATTGCTGCATGATTATCATCCTTGAAATCCGTTGTAAGTGAGTAAGGCGGCCATCAGGTATTCCAGTTGCGTTAACGCCAGTGTCCAGGCATATCGCGCTTCATGATTGATGGTCAGCAGAATTAAATTTTCCAGACGGAACTGCATAAAATTGATCAGACAGCCGACGGTTTCTTCTGCGGATAAACTCCCCGATTGTCGCAACAATTTTTTGGTGGCCTGCACACAATCTTTGGTATCAACACAGAGTGACTGGATATAAATAATGAGTCCGAGGTATTTTGGATTCTGATCCAATTGTTGGGTTTGTAGTTGGGTTAACTGTATTTCAAACCCATACACAGATTCAGGTTTTTCAACGACAAACTCTATCTGTGATTGAGGTGTTTCCGGGCAAAGTACCAGGCATTCACAGACTTTTTGATAAGCCAATGATTTTAATTCCGGCACTGACAATGAATTCACAAAATCAAAATCCCGTGGCAGGGGAAACTCAAATTTTGGCAGGTGTGCAAAAGGGTCTTCTGTGACTGCTTTTTCTGGTGCAGGAGAGAGTGGGGCCGGTTTTGTGTCAACAGAAGCCTTGTTGGTTTTCTCTTTTGCCGCTTTGGTTTTGGCAATCGAATGAGTAAACGATTGCGCTGGCAAATTGGTAATGTCGGCCATGGTGCTTGGGCGTGTCAGTGCGGCCGGTTCAATGATTTTTTCAGCCAACGCTTGAATTTGGGATTGCACCGATGACACACCGCCGCCCATAGCACGTGCAATTTCACCACATAATTCATATTCCAAACGATCAATTGAGAACGCGTCATTATCAATGCGATTACAAACGCGCGTCAGTAATTCTCTATAGTCGCCATCGTCAGCAGTGGCGACTTGCTTCCAATAAGATTCGCAAAAATCCAGAATTTTTCGGATTTTTTTGGCGCTATCGATACCAATTTTTAGTTCCCAAAGTGCATTGGGAATCAACGGTAATAATGTTTCTTCAGCATAAAGTAATTGGCCCAAATTACTCTGATCAATTGGCCAACCTTTATCTGTGAGTATTCTGGATAACTCACGGATCGAAATGGATTTACCTTCATTTTTTTCAATTTCATCTTTCGCTTTTCTGGCCGCCAATGCACGTTCGATGAATGACATTTGACCGCGCATTTCATTTTCTTTGACATGCCGGATAAACAAATCAAAGTCATTCGTCCAGGGATGAAAAATACAATCGAATTCAAAGAATCTTTTATCGCCGGTTTCGGCATAAAGTTCGTTCAAAATTTCAAGGCGTGTATTGCCACCGTTGCGAATCATGTACGGCTCGCCGGGTTTTTCGCGTGTCACATCCGGTGGTGTGTCGAGTCCTGAAGATCGAATTGATTCTTTAATTTCATCGTATTTGGGATTACGGGTTTTACGCGGGTTGTTTTTAAATGCAATCACCTGTGTGAGATTCACACGAATGCGGGTTGGCTGACCGGGATCAGGCAACACGGCTGAGTCATCGGAGGTGAATACGTTGGCGTTACCAATAATTGAATTAAAATCGAGCCGTTGTTTCATACAACATCCTCCTGGATTTTATGGTTGTGAAAGGCCGTTGGTGCGATTTCCGAATTGGAATTTCGGTTGGCGATCTCTATGTCAGCCAGGCGTGTTTTGCCTGCGCGCGTTATCCCCAACACAAGTACGGTTGGCACTAAAGCAGGTGAATTGACTTGATCGACCCAATCGATTTGTTCTTCAGCAGTGTCAAAATCAGTGTCCAGATGGTTCATGGCGGACTCCTATTTCCACACCGGTGCCAGATCCAGGAGTTTTGGCTCCAGTTCGTGCACCAACTGCAACATGGTTTCGCAGGCAGAACGGGTAGGGCCGCGACGACGGGTTTCCTCACGGTGAACCGGTGAACCGACTCCCGCTGCATCCGCATAAATTTGCAGATCCGGGATCAGGGTATTGAGCACCGTCATCGCACCATCCAGCTGCTTGTCTGACTCGCTTCGCAAATAACGCACGGCTTCATCAGCGGACTTGCTTCTGTCCCATTGGTTGATCACCACCCGCATCGGGGGAATGGGTTGCCCTGAGACCAGCAATTCATAGGTTTCGCGAAATTTATGAATAAATTCCACCGTACCCAACACGAATTCGCGCGTATCCAAGGGTTGTGGAACGACAGGACTCAAAATGGTATCCACGGTTAAAATCACCGACTCTTGCACCACACCTTTGGCACCTTGCGTATCGACAATCACATAGTCGTAACCCCGCAAGTTGCGCAGGGCTTTGCGCAAATGTAAGAAATGGGTAATGGATTCGCGCAGGAAGGTCGGGATGATGTCGTTTCGGGGATCATCATTGATGATGATGTCGAGGTTGTTGATATGGGTTCGGGAGATACAGTGCTCGGTAGTGCCGGAACGAAAGACCTGAATCAGTCCGCCGGGTGCGCGATCTATGATGGGGTAGTTACGGGAGAGGGTTTGTTGTTGATCGCCATCAACCAGCAAAGTGGCTTTGCCCATATCCGCGAGCATAGCGGCCAAATTTGCTGCCAGAGTGGACTTGCCTACGCCACCTTTGGTGTTAATCACCCCGTAAATTTTTGCTCGAATTGTGCCTAAAACCATACGTCTGTCCTCATAGTGGAGGGGACTTAGGTCAGGTTTCAATCACTCAGTATAAAAAATTGCCTCTAAAAATAAAAAAACCGGCGAAGTGCCGGTTTTTTTATTTGATCTAAAATTTAATCAAGCAGCCATAGCTTTTAATTTGGCATTGAGGCGGCTCTTGTGACGAGCTGCTTTGTTTTTGTGGATTAAACCTTTATCTGCGATGCGATCAATAACAGCAACTGCAGAAACATAAGCAGCCTGAGCTGCTGCTTTGTCGCCAGTTGCTATAGCGCTCAACACTTTCTTCAGGTAAGTACGCCCCATGGAGCGCATGCTTGCGTTGTGCTTGCGAGCTTTTTCGTTTTGGCGCGCGCGTTTTTTTGCTTGGGGAGTATTTGCCACCGTAGTGCTCCTGTATATTCTCTAATTCAGTAAGGGGGTCTGGAACCAAGGACGCGACATTATGCTGATTTGAAAGTGAATGTCAACAGCCCCTGTTTATGTAAAAATGGGCAATCACTATGAAGGGTTCACCTTGAAGCGCTGATTGTGTATAAATGTGCGGCTGTCGCATTTGTTTCCCCCCTGAAAAGGTATTTTACAGGGGCAATATAAATTTAATGACGATATAGAGGAAAGCAGTGTCCACACCCGATGATCGTACAAAGGTTATGTCTGGTTCATCTTCCAAAACCAAGGTTGGTGATGCTTCACCTGTTCCTGTGGAAAAGAGTCCGGTTACTGACGCAGGTGCTCCTGATAAAGGGCAGGAAACCCAATTCACCCAATATTCGGTTTCACATAACCATTCTGCAGGTTTCGCCAAAGCCAAAGCCTTGGCTGAACAATCAAAAAAAGGGGACGGTGTTGGCCGTCTTCTTAAAAAGCGTTTCTTGCTGGATTCTGTACTCGGGCATGGAGGCATGGGAACAGTGTACAAAGCCAGGGATCTTAGAAAAGTTGAGGCTGAAGATCCTAACCCTTATATAGCGACCAAAGTATTGAATCAGGATTTTCGGGATCATCCCGATGCTTTTATTACCTTGCAGCAAGAAACGGCAAAATCACAAACCCTGGCTCATCCTAATATAGTGACCGTTCATGATTTTGACCGGGATGGCGATACTCTTTATATGACAATGGAGTTATTGGAGGGTGAACCACTTGACCAATTGATTCGCAAACACAGGGATATAGGTATACCCAAAGATAAAGTCTGGGCTATCACCAAAGATATTTGCGCTGCACTTTCCTACGCACATCAACGCAATCTGATTCATGCGGATTTCAAACCCGGAAATATTTTTGTGACCGCTGATGGACATGCCAAAGTATTGGATTTTGGTATTGCTCGCGCTGCGTCCAAGGAAGCTCAAAAACATAAATTTGATGCGGGGCAGTTGGGTGCTTTGACGCCAGCTTATGCGACGATTGAAATGATAAACGATGAACCCATCAGTTTTTCAGACGATGTTTACGCACTGTCTTGTGTTGTTTATGAAATGTTGGCGGGGCGTCATCCATTCAACAACCGCTCTGCTTTGGATGCTTTGGCGAAAGATGCAAAACCCAAACGACCTGCGAACCTTACCAATCAGGAATGGAAAGTTTTACAACAAGGTTTGGCGTTAAAGAAAAAAGAGCGCTTTGCAACAGTCAATGAATTTGCAAATGCTTTGTTTCCCAAGCCTGTTTCTACAGGCGTAAAGGCCGCGATTATTTTGACCCTGGTGTCACTGGTAGGGGCTGCCTGGTTTGCCAACAATCAATATCAGACGCAAAAAGAATTACAAATAAAAATTCAGGAAAAATTATCGGAAGCAAAAAGTTGTTTTGATGAACAAAACTATGAATGTGCGGTTGCTGCCAGTTTGGTTGCTGTAAATCTTGATTCACATAACGCTGAAGCTCAAGAATTACTTGAAAAAGCGACGGAAGCTGAAACTCTGAACCAAAAAAATAAACAAATCACGCGATTAATTACGGAAGCGGATAATTGTGCTTCAGTGAAAGATGCAGCCTGTGTGCAAGTTAAAGCCAGGGAAATTTTAAAATTGGACGGGCAGCACTCACGAGGTTTGCAGTTGGCTGCAATGGCAAATCAATTGCAAAACGAAGATACATTACAGCTTTTGTTAGCGGATGGCGAAAAATGTTTGGCAGCAAATGATCTTGACTGTGTAAGAACCTTTTTGGATAAAGCGTTAACAGTAAATCCTGATCATCCCTCGGTGATTCAATTACAGAATAATCTGCGTTCTATCGAGCAGGAAAATGCGACTGTTTTGGCGCAAAAACAAGCAATTAACCTCAAGTCTTTACAAGATGCCAATAATTGCTTTAATCAACAAAAATACGATTGTACTGTATCCAAAACAGAAGAAGTGTTAACGAGTGATCCTGCCAATGCTGATGCAATTGCACTTAAACAACGCGCTGAAATTGCCCGGCAGCAACAACAGGAAATATCCATCAGAGTAAAAAAATTATTAGCAGAAGCTGATGTGTGTATGGGCAAAAAAAATTATGCTTGTGCGATTGCCAAAGCAGAATCAGCTCTGGATTTATCGCCTAATAATAAAGATGCGCTTGCTAAAAAACGAAAAGCGCTGGAAACACAACAAAAATTGAAAGAGTCAGGTTTTAACATTCATTAACAACAGGAAGGTAATTTTTATGAAAAAAATATTCATTTTTTGTGTATTCGCTTGTTTTTTGGCGTCATCAACACAGGCTTACGATCTGAAGGATTTAAATCGAACCTTTGATAAGTCTCACAAGTGTAAAAAAGGCGATGAAAAATGTAAAAATCGCGAGCACTTGAAAGCTGCTGCAAGAGTAGCTGCGGTTGCGGTAGCTGTGAAACTGATTGCTGATATGGTTATCGAGCATAGATCAAAAAAAATCAAAGACGAGAATTCTGTCGCCGAAGAATATAAAAAAGAACATAAAAATCTGCCCAATGAGGCATTTGCATCTGCCTATGTCACCAATACCTTGCCAGGTAAAGTAGTTGAACCCGGTAATAAAGTGGTTATTAAATCTGACATAGTGGTTGTGCCTGGCGCAAAAGAAAAATCTACATTGATTGAAGAAAAAATGGCAATTTTTGATAATGAAGACAACACCAAAGAGCTAAAATCGTTAACAAAAGCTGTAAATGATAAGAACAAAAAAGCAGGAAGTTATGAAAATGAATTTTCGTTTACTTTACCTGAAGGTGTTCCCCAGGGCGTATATCCAATCAAAACAGAATTGTTGTTAAATGGAAAAGTGGTAAAGACTTCTGATACCGGTATTCAATTGGTATTGGAAGTGAATGATCAGGGACAAATGCAAATTGCGATGTTGGATTGATTATGTTCTGATTGAAAAAACGCCAGCGACTGCTGGCGTTTTTATTTGGAAAAAAGAAACAAGCTATTTGGATCCGGAATTTTTTGGTGCCCAGGAAAGGACTTGAACCTTCACGACTTGCGTCACCAACACCTGAAGCTGGCGTGTCTACCAATTTCACCACCTGGGCATAGGGGCTACTGCTGAGGTGGCGCACTATAAATACCCGATCAGGGCTTGTCAATGGAGATCCGGGATACCCCGGGATTGGATATTCTGGTGGGTTTGTTAACTTGGCTGGCTTATACTGGAAAGCACTACAAAATGACTTATTTAAGGCTATGAATCTTGGCTAAACGAAAAAAAATCCCTGCTGACCCTTTTGCCGCTCGCGAAGCCGAAAAATATCAAAATCCGGTTCCCAGTCGCGAATATATTTTGGAACTTCTTGATAACGCAGAACATCCTGTCACACATGAACAAATGTGTGAAATGTTGAATATTGTGGATGAAGAGCGTGTTGAAGCTTTGCGTCGTCGATTGATTGCCATGGCACGGGATGGGCAATTAATCAGTAATCGCCGTGATGCTTATGTACGTTCTGACAAAATTGATATGGTGCGTGGAGTGGTGCAAGGTCACAGGGATGGCTATGGTTTTGTGATTCGTGCCGATGGCGGCGATGATATTTATCTGCACAATCGACAAATGCGTAAAGTCTTCGATGGAGATGAAGTTCTGGTCAGGTTGAGTGGTGAACAGTATCGGGGTAAAGAAGAAGGCGCAATCATAGAAGTTTTGTCGCGCAATACCACGCAATTGGCGGGGCGTTTTTTTAATGAAAATGGATTGCAATTTGTCAGGCCGGAAAATTCCCGAATCACGCAGGACATCATGGTTCCTTTTGGTAGCTACGGCGGCGCCAAACATGGGCAAATAGTGGTAGTGGAAATTACCTTGCAGCCAGATAAAAATCGTTTACCGGCTGGTCGTGTGATTCAGGTTTTGGGTGATCATATGGCTCCCGGAATGGAAATCGAATTAGCGATACAAGCCCACGGTATTCCGAATTTTTGGCCGGAAGATGTAAAAAAAGAAGCCTCACAATTATCTACAGAAGTTTCTGCTCAGGACAAAAAACATCGAGTTGATTTGCGCGATCTTCCGTTGATTACTATCGATGGCGAGGACGCGCGTGATTTTGATGACGCTGTTTATTGTGAAAAACGCCGAGGTGGATGGCGTTTGTTTGTCGCAATTGCCGATGTGTCACATTATGTTGCTGTTGATTCTGCACTGGATAAAGAAGCAATTGCACGCGGAAATTCTGTTTATTTTCCTGATTTTGTTGTGCCCATGTTGCCTGAAGCTTTATCCAATGGGTTGTGTTCATTGAATCCGGATGTTGATCGCTTGTGCATGGTTTGCGAAATGAATATTAGCCCGGCAGGTCGAATCACAGCTTATGAGTTTTATGAAGCAGTGATGCATTCTCATGCACGATTGACTTATACCAAAGTGGATAAACTGTTGCGCGGTAAGGATGCTGAATCTGATCAGTTAAGAGCTGAATACTCAGCTGTAATGCCGGGTATTGAACGACTGCAAAAATTATTTGAATGTTTGCGTGAGGCAAGGGATGCGCGTGGTGCAATCGATTTTGAAACTGTTGAAACGCGCATCATGTTTAATGACGAAAGAAAAATTGAACGCATAGTTCCGATTAAACGTAATGATGCACATAAATTAATTGAAGAATGCATGTTGTGTGCGAATGTTTGTGCAGCCGCTTTTCTTGAAAAGCATCAGCTCACCGGGCTTTATCGTGTTCATGAAGGTCCCTCAGAACAAAAACTGGCGAACCTGCGACAATTTTTAGCTGAATTGGGATTTGGTTTGGGTGGGGGTGACAGGCCGTCTTCAGCCGATTATCAACAAGTCATGCAAATGATTCAGGGCAGAAGCGATGCCCATTTGATTCAGACAGTAATGTTGCGCAGTATGCGACAAGCTATGTATCAAGTTGAAAATCATGGTCATTTTGGATTGGGATATGATGCTTATACTCACTTCACTTCACCTATTCGTCGTTATCCGGATTTGTTGGTTCATCGCGCAATCCGTTCTGTTATCCGTAGTGACAAGCCTTCTACACATGTGCGCAGGGTTGCGTCCGCAAAAGCTATACCATTAAGAAAAATTTACCCTTACAGCATCAGTGATATGTTGATGTTTGGCGAGCAATGTTCGCGCACCGAACGTCGTGCGGATGAGGCCACGCGGGACGTTATCAGTTGGTTGAAGTGTGAGTTTTTGCGCGATCAGGTGGGTGGGATATATGAAGGTCACGTCAGTTCAGTGACCAGTTTTGGTTTATTTGTGGAATTGAATGATCTCTATGTTGAGGGTTTGGTACACATTACTTCTTTGCCTCATGACTATTATCGCTTTGAACCTGCTATGCACAGATTGATTGGTGAAAGAACCCGAAAAGTGTTTGGCTTGGGTGATGATTTGATGGTCAAAGTAGTTGGAGTTGATTTGGATAATCGAAAAATCGATTTTGAATTGGAATCTGTTGTGAGCCAGCACAAACAAAAAGCATCGACAGGTAAAGCGGCTATCAAACCTGCAACCAAAAATTCAGCCAGTACTTCGGCTAAGACAGGTAAAGCCAAGTCTCCTAAAAAAGTAGCTGATAAAACTTCAGGCAAAATTACGAGTACAACAACTGGAAAGACAAAACCAACCGGGAGTAAAACCAGTGGCACTCAGGCTAAAAAAACGACAAGTAAACCAAAGGCGACAGCAATTCAGCCTGTCGCGCCAAAGAAGACTAAAGCGAATATTGTCACCGCTAAGAAGAAAAATGTTTCTGCGAAAAAAATGGTTAAAAATAATGCGAAGAATCCATGACGGTAGTTATTCTTTGAATGAGGACAAGAGTGAAAACTGAACTTATTTTTGGGTTGCATTCTGTTCAGGCCATTTTAAAGACTGCACCGCAACGCATTTTGAATTTGTATGTACTACAGGGTAGAAGCGACCAGCGTCTGCAAAAAATTTTACACTTGGCAGAAACCAACGGTATCGCAGTTGCCAGTATCAGCAGGCAAAAACTGGATGATATGTGTAATGATGAAAATCACCAGGGATTGGTTGCTGTGTGTAATCCGGGTGAAATTCAGGACGAAACTTTTTTATTTAAACTAATTGAACAACTTTCAGAGCCTGCTTTTTTATTGATTTTGGATGGTGTAACTGATCCTCATAATCTGGGTGCCTGTATGCGAACAGCTGAAGCAGCAGGTGTACATGCGGTGATTGCACCCAAAGATAAATCTGCAGGGCTTACACCCGTTGCACGAAAAGTGGCTTGTGGTGCTGCAGAAGTTTTGCCATTTATTAATGTTACCAATCTCGCGCGCACATTGAAGAAGTTGCAAGAAAAAGGTGTCTGGTTATATGGCACGTCAGGAGATGCTGAAAAATCTGTTTACGAAACAGAATTAACGGGATCAATTGCTATTTTAATGGGAGCGGAAGGCGATGGAATGCGCCGACTCACAACGGAAACCTGCGATCATTTAATGAATATTCCTATGGCGGGAATGGTCAGTAGTTTGAATGTATCGGTGGCTACGGGGGTTTGTTTATTTGAAGCGGTCAGGCAGAGAAAACAAACCCCACCCTAACCCTCCCCTTCGAAAGGGGAGGGGATCAGTTCCTACCTCTTGTGGAGGGGGAGGTTAGGAGGAGTGCTGGTAGTGGTAAGAAATTAATATTTTTAGCGGAAATATTTTATGAAAAAACTTACATCAATTTCTGTTTTTGTCACTATAGGTTTGTTAACCGCCTGTTCCCCAAAAGTCGGTAGCCCCGAATGGTGTGAAAAGATCAAAGAAAAAGACAAGGGCGATGTTTCGATTAACGAAGCAAAAGACTACGCCAAACATTGTATTTTCAAATAAATATTTAAAGAGAATGAAGATGTACGATCAATATGATGGAATTATTTTTGATATGGATGGCACATTGGTAGACAGTGGAAAATTGCATGAGAAGGCCTGGACTGCAACATTGGAAAAATATCGAATTCCAATTGATTTTCCGTTAATGCGCTCTTTGGCTGGTGTTCCTACCAAAGGCACTATAGAAATTTTATTAAAAAAATTTGATGTCACTGTCAATGCCAGCTTGGATGAAATGAATAATTACAAGGAAAAATTTGTGCATGAACATATGCATCAATATGTGAAACCAACGGAGTTGGTTGAAATTGCCAAACGCTATTATGGAAAAAAACCAATGGCAGTTGGCACAGGAGCTTATACGCAAGAAGCCAGGACCATCTTGACACTCTGCGGTATTGATCAATTGGTTAGCGTAGTAGTGGGGGCAGATCAGGTAAAAAATCCCAAACCGGCACCGGATACTTTTTTATTGTGCGCGCAATTGTTGAATCTGGATCCTGCAGGCTGCGTAGTATTTGAAGATTCACCTATGGGGTTACGTGCCGCTGCAGATGCGGGTATGGCAGGTGTTGATGTGCTTAAAGTTCACAATATAGTAAATGATTATTTTTTGTCATAAACACTGTTTGATTGTTAAGTCACTTTATTGTAACTCATGCAGACTTTGTTTTTCCCGTTTGATTTCGCTCTGTATAGAGCTTCATCGGCTCTTCTGATCATTTCTTTTGCGGATTGATCATGAGAATTTTGTGAGATACCTGCACTGAATGTTACCTTGAATTTATGTTCTTTTTCATTAAATTGAATAGCCTCAAAACTTTTACGTAATTCATTTATCAAGTTGCCTGCATTGTTGACATCTGTGTCGGGAAGTACCAGCATGAATTCTTCTCCACCGTAACGTCCCATCAAATCTGAAATACGTAATCGCTGCTTCAGTAATTGCGACATTGCTTTTATTACTTTGTCTCCTGCCTGATGTCCCCAGGTGTCATTGATTGATTTGAAATTGTCTAAATCAATCATCACAATACTGCAATGACGTCTGTGGCGATTGGCCAGAGCGATATTTTTTTCGGCCGCGAGTTGAATTTGAGCATGGTTTAACAGTCCAGTTAAACTATCTTCAAACATAAAAGAAGAAAGAAGTCTTGCCCGCTCAACACGGGATCTGATTTGCCGAACTAATTCAGCAACGGGCATGCCTTTTTGTAACAAATCATCTGATCCTATTTCCAATAATAGAGTTTTGTTATCCTCTTCTGCGGATAAAAATAAAATTGGAATAGATTGATATTCTGGAAATTGCCTTATAACAGCCGCCAATTCGTTACCTTTTACAATTGGCATATTAATATCTAAAACCAATATGTCAGGACGAGATTTTTCCATTCTCTCCAAAACATCCAGGGGATTATTGGATATATCGACTTTCATGCCTGCAGCAGCGAGAATATTGCTGTAGTAGTTAAGAATAGATTCTTGATCATCTACAAACAAAACATTTGGTGGCCTAACACTGAGAAGATTAAGTTCTGATTTGATCATATTAACTAAAACAGGTGCTTCTATGCTTTTTAAGATAAAAGCACTGGCGCCTGCTCTTACTGCTGCCAGTCTGCAATCAAAATCATTTTTATTGGAAATAATAAACGTTTTAATTCGTATATCAGCTAATTGACGGCTTAGGTTAAGAATCAATGAGTCGGAATAATCTGAAATTGATAAACTAAGAATTACCAATAATGGCAGTTGCTCACGAGTCTTTTCCAGCATGCTGTCAGCATCCCGAAAATTTATGACTGATAAACCATAAGCGTTTAAGTTTTCAGTCATTTTTTCTGCGTAAAGAACATCATCGTCTAAATAAAATATAAGATTATTTTCTGTTTTATTTTTTTGAAAATAATTTTCATCTGCAATAAGTGATGGTTTTGATGTTGATTCGTTGTTAGCTTCAGTTTGAATGCCTTCAATAATAGTAGTCAGTGCTATTATTTTTTGTTCAATATTTTGCTTTGATTCAACATTATTCATTTGTTGTATTGATTCATGCATGAAAGGTTTAAGCAATGTTTCAATCTCTCTTGCCATAGTGCTCAGGTTTGACAATCCGAAAGTTCCGCTGGTGCCAATCAAATTGTGCACATTGCGATGCAGTTGGGTAATATATTCATGCTTCCATTCTTTTTTTAAGATTGACCAGTCATCTTTTATAGCATTGATTTTTTCTGGTAGTTGGATGAGATATTGATTTTTTAGTTTTTTAAGGTGATCTTCAAAATTTATACTACTTGCGCTCATTGTTAAAACCCGATTTTTGTCATGGCCAATGGAAACTCCATGTAGGTTAAAATGTTTTCAGTCAGGCAACCGCCTTTGATGATAGGTTCAATATCTGCTGAGGCGTGCATTTTTTGTAATATGAGTTGTAAATCCTGCCATTTTTTATTTTGCTTTATCTGCGCTGCATGATTGTTTTTTTCTACGGTATAGATTCTTATTTTGCCTTTGGTTTCTTCTACAAATACTTTGATTTCACTAAATGGAAGATTGTTATCGGCGGAAATATCAAGAAAACAGGCTATGGCTTGTTCAAGTAAATCATCATCAATCTGAATGTTTTCATCATAAATTCTACTGACTATCAAAAATCTTGAGCCGCGCAATTCGGCTATATGTTTGTAGTTAGTAATGTGGTGATTAAATGCATCTATGGCTTTTGCAGATTGCAAATGAATATGATGAGGAGAATCATTGTCGTTAAGTACATTTTGTAATTTTTTTTGTAGATGCTCATTTTCATTCTTTGCAGATTTAATAAGGCTGTTACTACTGCTATGTTTCTGTGATTGGATATTTCTTTCCAGTATGTCCAGTGCCAGGCCTATTGCATGCGCAGGAATTTGCAATTCTTTAACAAGTTTATTCAGTTCGTTTTTATGGGTTTCACGTAATGTTTTCTTTTCACTAATATCCCGCATTATTCCAATAAACATGGGTTCACCGTTGCGGGTAATACGGGATACCATCAGGTCCATAGGGAAGTGTTTGCCGTTGCGCCTGACGGCGGTAACCTCCCGGCCTATACCAATAATATTTTTCTTACCGGTTTTTAAGTGATCGCTGATTTTTTTGTTGTGATCGGCTCGGTAATATTCGGGCATTAATTCGGTAATGTTTTTATCGATAATTTGATTGGCTTGATATCCGAAAATAGTTTCGGCTGCTTTGTTAAAAGTTTTAATAATGCCATATCTATCTATAGTCACTATGCCATCGGCAATATCATCCAGAATAGTTTGTGTTTGAATATTGGACTCTTCAAGCACAGCCAGATCCTTCTTGTGTCTGTCTTGTAATTGGATGGTATTAATAAACTGGCCAATTAAATTGGTGACAGGTAAGAAAAGATCAAGCGTTTTCTCGTTGTAAGTTGCTGTTGAATTGGCCAGGCATAAAATGGCGAGCAATTGGTTGCTATGGAAAATCGGAATGCCAACGAGATTAAATATTTCAGGGTGTTTTTCCGGCATTCCGGTGCTGCGGATGTCATGGCGTGGGTTTCCACAAAATATGGGTTTCCCGGATTGCATGATGCTGCCAAAAATTCCATTCAGATTTTTGAATTCAGGCAATGGATTGGTGATGCCTGTTTTGAAAAAATCATATGCAGGATTATTTTTAGGGAAATCCAGCGTCATCATTTTCATGTAAGGTTTTTTTTCCGGGTCATATAAGACTTCGGCAATAAACCCCATTTCACTTTTACTGATCTGTACACTACGGCTGAGCACAGATTGCATGGCATCGAGATAATTCTTGTCGTTGATAAATTGGCTTTGCACTTTGGTTACAGTTGAGTCGATTTCACGATTCTTTTGTAATTCGTTGCTGAGATTCAACAGTACTTCATTTTGCTTGATCTGTTTTCTCAATTCTTTTTGTGCTCTGCCACTACTGATAATCACAAAAAAAATAAAAAGTAACGACATGGCTGACATGGCAATTGCTGTGGGGCTGTCATCCATCACAATTCGAATGCTAAGAGGGCATATGGCAAGTAATGCAAAAGAGACAGCTGAGATACGATCCGATGAGAGAGAAGTCAGTGAGCCACTGACAACACCGGCAAGGGAAAAAGCTAACAATGCCTGATAAATGGAATTATCTTTTGCATAAATCAGTATGGCTGCACTACCCCAGGCAATACCACCTGCAGCAGCACCTATCCGAAACAGCAGTAACCAGAGTTGGCGGCTATAAAGCTGATCTACGTTCAGCCAAAATTGCCAGAGTGCCAGACGTGTGATCAGTGTGATTCCCAGAATTAAATTCCAATAAATTATTTCAGCCTGACCTACGACTGTCAGATGAGAAATACTTAATATCAGTGCAATGATCAGTGAAGAAATTAATGATAAAGGCAAGCTTCTATACAGAAGCTGTACTTGCTCCTGAAGATAGAGGTTTGTTGAAAAATGATCCGGCAGGTCAGCCGAATCCGGTCGTTCGCTCATTAAGTATGTCCATTCAAGTTGGTGCGGACCGGCTATGATCACACGGCTTGAGTATAGTCCAAGCCGTGTGGGGCGCTAGATTTACCCTGTTCAGGAGTAAAGACGATATTCCTCTGGTATTTGGTCTATGCAATCAATCGGTTCACGTAATTTGTGCAGAATTCCATCGTGAATATCATAGATCCAGCCATGAATAGATAGCTCCTGACCTCTGGCCCAGGCGTTTTGCACTATATTGCAGCGGGTGATGTTATCGACTTGTTGAATGACATTGAGTTCGCAAAGCCGGTTTACGCGCGCGTTTTCGTCACTAATCAAATCCATTTCAACCTTGTTGTTGTAATAGACGTCACGAATGTTGCGCAGCCAATAATCAATCAATCCCAATTTGCGATTTTCCAGTGCAGCTTTAACACCACCGCAACCATAATGGCCGGTGACCATTACATGTTTTACCTTTAAAAATTCAACGGCATAGTTGAGCACTGTGAGACAATTCAGGTCGGTATGAATGACCACATTTGCAACATTACGATGCACAAATAATTCTCCGGGGGCCAAATCGACAATTTGGTTTGCAGGAACCCGACTATCCGAGCAGCCTATCCATAAATATTCGGGCGCTTGTTGTTTGGCCAGGGTAGAAAAAAAATCGGGATTTTGGCGTTTGATATCATTGGCCCATTTGATGTTACTGGCAAATAAACTTTCTAGGTCGCTCATGAAATGCTCCGGTCTTAACAATATCGCGGCAGTATAGGGTAAAGCATACAAATAACGCAAAGTTAAAATGATTAAGTTTTTTCAGTGATACAAGAAATAATCCATGGATATTTTTCAAAAATCTTGCATAGGAAATTCAGTATGATGATAAAAAATTCTCTACATCCGCTAGCAATGTTTTGGATGGTTATTTTACTGCTGATGCCTTTACCTGTTTTGGCCAGAACTTCTATTCAATCATCACCGAATAATGAAATTCGGTTTTCAGTCAGTGATGATTCCGGAATAGTCAGTTATACAGTGACCTACCAAGGGAAGGATGTTATTAAGAATTCCCGGCTTGGGTTGGAATTTAAAACGCTGGATGGTTTTGTGCGTGATCTGCAAATAGTCAACGAAGAAAAATCCACTGCAGATTCCATATGGGAGCAACCTTGGGGTGAACAGCGTTTAATGCGCGATTATCGCAATGAGTTACTGGTGACTTTTTCAGGTATTCAAAATAATAAAAAAATCCTGCGTTTGCGAGTGAGACTATTTAACGATGGTGTGGGTTTCCGTTACGAAGTACCTGAACAAAAACATCTTGGAAAAATCAAAAAGAATCAAATTGAAATTGTCGATGAGAAAACGGAGTTTGTCATTCCTGATGCCGATAAAGCTACCGCCTGGTGGATTCCCTCGCGCAATTGGAATCGTTACGAATTTTTATACAACACAACTGCCGTAAAAGATCTGGATCGGGCGCATACGCCATTTACCTTTCGGTTGCCATCCGGCGTGCATTTAAGCATTCATGAAGCTGCATTAACGGATTACGCCGCAATGACTCTTGATCAACAGCGCGATGGCGTGATGAAAGCTGATCTAACGCCTTGGTCTGACGGCATCAAAGTCAAAACCCAATTGCCATTCCATACACCCTGGCGAACGATTCAAATTGCACCAAATGCAGCGGGTTTAATTAATTCCAGTTTAATTTTAAATTTGAACGAGCCCAATAAATTAGGCGATGTCAGTTGGGTAAAACCCGGAAAATATATTGGCATTTGGTGGGGTATGCATGTCGGAACCCAAACCTGGGGTTCAGGCCCCAAACACGGTGCCACTACAGAAAATACCAAAAAATTAATGGATTTCGCTGCGCAATACGGTTTCGACGGTGTGTTGGTTGAAGGTTGGAATATAGGTTGGGACGGTGATTGGTACAGCAATGGTGATATTTTTAGTTTTACCAACACTTATCCTGATTTTGATCTAGCTGAAATCACCCGTTACGGATTGCAAAAAAATGTGCGTTTGATTGGTCATCATGAAACATCGGGTGCAGTGATCAATTATAAAAATCAAATGGCCGACGCATTTGATCTGTATAAAAAACACGGTGTGACTCAAGTTAAAACCGGTTATGTTGCGGACGGCGGAAAAATAAAACGTATTGATGAAAATGGCATAGTCAGAAATGAGTGGCACGATGGCCAATTTACTATTGGTGAATATTTGCGATCCGTTACTGAAGCGGCAAAACGTCATATCAGTATTAATACGCACGAACCAATAAAAGATACGGGCCTGCGCAGAACCTATCCAAACTGGATTGCGCGCGAAGGTGCACGTGGTCAGGAATATAACGCTTGGGGCTCACCACCGAATTCACCTGAACACACAGTAATATTACCTTTCACGAGAATGCTATCCGGCCCTATGGATTACACACCGGGCATTTTTAATTTGGCACCTTATGGTTTGGATGCTGAAAATCGTGTGCGTTCAACTCTGGCAAAAGAATTGGCTTTGTATGTTGTCATTTACAGCCCGATTCAAATGGCCGCGGATTTAATCGAAAATTATTATGAAAAAGATGGCAAAACCATCAAGCCAGCCTTTCAATTTATTCGCGATGTACCGACTGATTGGGAAAAGTCACAAGCACTCGCGGGTGAAGTAGGAGATTACATTGTCATCGCGCGTCAACAACGCAACAGCGACGATTGGTTTTTAGGTGCGATTACAGATGAAAATGCGCGTGACATAAAAATCGATTTGAGTTTTCTTGACGCGGATAAACAATACGAAGCACAAATTTATCGCGATGGCGCAAAAGCCGAATGGCAAAAAAATCCTTACGATATGGTGATTGAGAAGAAATTGGTGAGTGCGAAAGATCGTTTGGAATTTAAGTTGGGGGCTAGTGGTGGGGTGGCGATTAGATTTAAAAAATTGTAATGCCCTCACCCTAACCCTCTCCCGGAGGGAGAGGGAATCCTTATAGAGAGCATGACCCCCACCCAACCACCCCCATGCCCCGGGGCGGAGCACTCCCCTCCCCAGGGAAGGGGAGGGGTAGGGTGGGGTCTTAACTCTCAAAAAAATCAAAACAAAAATTTGGAAATAATTTAATGACTGCAACTTTTTACTGGCACGATTACGAAACCTGGGGCGCAAACCCCGCATTCGATAAACCTGTGCAATTCGCCGGTGTTCGTACCGATATGGAATTAAATCCCATCGGTGAACCTCTGATGTTGTATTGCAAACCTTCACCGGATTTTTTACCCGATCCGCAATCCTGTTTGATTACGGGTATCACGCCGCAATTAGCGTTGGAAAAAGGTGTTACCGAAAAAGAATTTGTTGCGGCTATTTATCGCGAGCTTGCACAACCGGAAACCTGTGGTGTTGGATTTAATTCGATTCGTTTTGATGACGAAGTGACTCGTTATGCGCTTTATCGAAATTTTTATGATCCCTATGAACGCGAATGGAAAAATGGCAACAGCCGATGGGACATAATGGATGTGATGCGTATGACACGTGCCTTGCGCCCCGAAGGAATTGTCTGGCCGAATTATGAAGATGGTCGCCCTTGTTTTAAATTGGAAGAGTTGAGCAAGGCGAATGGTTTGTTGCACGAAGCCGCGCATGATGCTCTGTCCGATGTTTATGCCACTATTGCAGTTGCAAAATTAGTCAAAACTCAACAGCCAAAATTATTTGATTATGCATTCAAATTACGCGACAAGCGATTTGCTGCAACCTTGATTGATATAGAAAACAATAAGCCTCTGTTACATTTTTCATCGCGCTTTCCATCTGAAAACGGTAATGCAGCTTTGATATTGCCTTTGGCGTTTCATCCCTTAAATAAAAATTCAGTGATCAGCATTAATTTGATGCATGATCCTTCGATGCTTTTGTCTTTATCAGTAGAGGAATTGCGATCCCGTTTGTATACGCCCAGCAGTGAATTACCCGAAGGCACTGAGCGCCTTGCGCTGAAAGAAATTCACCTCAATAAATCGCCCATGTTATTGCCGCCTAATATGCTGGACGACAAAGGGGCAGAAAAATTATTGATTGATAAATCCCTCTGCGAAAAACACTGGAAGTTTTTTTATGGCTTGACGTCTGTTGAACATCAACAAGTGATGAAAAAACTCGAAGCCTTGTATGTGGATAATACTTTCCCACCTGCTGATGATGTTGAACAAATGTTGTATCAGGGATTTTTACAAGATTCTGATCGCTACCTGCTCGAACAAGTCCGCCGACTGGATGCGCACGGTTTAAAAAGTCTGAAGCCTGCATTTCTGGATGCTCGCTTGCCCGAACTCCTCTTTCGCTACCGCGCCCGTAATTTTCCGACATCATTAACCGAGTCAGAGCAAATTAAATGGCAAGCATTTTGTCGTGAGCGATTGCAGAAGAATCGGGTGAATAATCAAGCTTTGAATCTGGACGAGTATGAGCAGTATTTGGATGAGTTGTTGGCAGGTAATTTATCGGACAGGAATAAAGACATTCTTCAATCCCTGAAAATTTACGCAAAATTCCACTTGAAGGATGTTGATCAACAAATAGCCCAATAAATCTTCCACACAAACTGTGGGCATTTGCTGCTTATGCGAGTAAAATTCCGCGCCCGTGAAGTTCGGGCTTTAGAAATCGACACTGATTGAACAAACATTATCCAAAGGGGCGATCCCATGTCATCCATTAAGAAAGTTGTATTGGCCTATTCCGGTGGTTTGGATACCTCGGTAATTGTGAAATGGTTGCAAGAGAATTATCACTGCGAAGTGGTGACTTTTACTGCAGATATAGGTCAGGGTGAAGAGGTTGAGCCTGCTCGTGCCAAGGCGCAAGCCCTTGGCGTTAAACAAATTTTTATTGACGATTTGCGCGAAGAATTTGTTCGCGATTTCGTATTCCCCATGTTCCGCGCCAATACCATTTACGAAGGCGAGTACCTCTTGGGTACTTCAATTGCGCGTCCACTGATTGCCAAGCGTTTGATTGAAATTGCCAATGAAGTTGGTGCTGACGCTATTTCCCACGGCGCTACCGGTAAAGGTAATGATCAGGTGCGTTTCGAATTGGGCGCTTATGCGCTAAAGCCGGGTATCAAAGTGATCGCCCCCTGGCGTGAATGGAATCTGACCTCACGTGAAAGCCTGATGGAATACTGCGAGAAGAACAATATTCCAGTCGATTTCAGCAAAAAGAAAAAATCCCCTTATTCAATGGATGCCAACCTGCTGCACATTTCTTTTGAAGGCAAAATCCTGGAAAACCCATGGACCGAAGCTGAAGAAGATATGTGGCGCTGGACTGTCGCGCCTGAAGCTGCACCAGACAAAGCAACTTATCTGGATCTGACCTACGAGAAAGGCGATATTGTGGCGATCAACGGCGAAAAAATGTCGCCTGCAACTGTACTGACCTTTCTGAACAAAATCGGTGGTGAGAATGGCATCGGCCGTTTGGATTTGGTAGAGAATCGTTATGTCGGCATGAAGTCACGCGGTTGTTATGAAACACCTGGCGGTACCATAATGTTGCGCGCACATCGTGCGATTGAATCAATCACGCTTGATCGTGAAGTGGCGCATCTGAAAGATAGTTTGATGCCAAAATATGCTGACATGATTTACAACGGTTATTGGTGGAGTCCCGAACGAAAAATGTTGCAAGCGATGATCGATCAGTCGCAGTTGTATGTAAATGGAGATGTGCGTGTCAAATTGTATAAAGGCAACGTGATTGTTGTGGGTCGTCGTTCTGCTGATAGTTTGTTCGATGAGAAAGTGGCGACCTTTGAAGACGATGCTGGTGCATACAATCAAAAAGACGCAGAAGGATTTATTAAACTTAACGCTTTGCGTATGAGAATTGCTGCCAACAAAGGGCGAGTGCTCAAGTAAGAAAAAAGCCGTAAATAGTTTGATGAATGTCAATCAGATCCCCGGGCGAGTGAGACAAAATGTCGCGCCTGGGGCAAAATGTCGCAATTGAACTGGAGTGGTTCGGTTCGTGAACTTAAGAGTTTCGATTTTAAATTAAGAGTGGGAAAGTCCTATGGGTAGTCACGCAACTTTAGCTGGTGATCCACCAGTCTATGACTTCGATATAGTCCGCAAATTTGCCATCATGACCATTGTCTGGGGTATTTTCGGTATGGGCATGGGGGTACTGATTGCATCGCAATTAGTCTGGCCAAGTTTGAATGATATTCTGCAGCCCTATACCTCTTTCGGCCGCTTGCGCCCTTTGCATACCAATGCCGTAATTTTTGCATTTGGTGGCTGCGCGCTTTTCGCGACCTCTTACTATGTGGTTCAACGCACTTGCCAGACCACCCTTTTTGGTGGTTGGTTGGTTCCCTTTACCTTTTGGGGTTGGCAGTTAGTGATTGTGCTCGCGGCCATTACCTTGCCATTAGGTATGACTTCATCAAAAGAATATGCTGAACTTGAATGGCCAATTGATATTTTGTTAGCACTGGTTTGGATCGCCTATGCAGTTGTTTTCTTTGGCACCATAGTCAAGCGTCGTACCTCACACATTTATGTGGCTAACTGGTTCTACGGTGGCTTTATTCTGACTGTTGCCGTATTGCACATAGTTAACAGTGCGGCCATCCCTGTGACTCTGACCAAATCATACTCGGCTTATGCCGGTGCTGCTGATGCCATGGTGCAGTGGTGGTATGGTCACAACGCAGTAGGTTTTTTCCTGACAGCAGGCTTCCTGGGCATGATGTACTACTTTGTTCCCAAACAAGCCGGTCGCCCTGTTTACTCTTACCAGTTATCAATTGTTCACTTCTGGGCCCTGATCTCTCTCTATATATGGGCGGGTTCTCACCACTTGCATTACACCGCATTACCGGATTGGACCCAATCTTTGGGTATGGTGATGTCACTGATTCTGTTGGCTCCAAGCTGGGGCGGTATGATCAATGGCATCATGACCCTGTCAGGTGCTTGGCACAAATTGAAAACCGATCCAACCTTGCGCTTTCTGGTTGTTGCCCTGTCTTTCTACGGTATGTCCACTTTCGAAGGCCCGATGATGGCCATCAAGAGTGTGAATGCCCTGTCTCATTACACTGATTGGACGGTTGGCCATGTGCACTCAGGTGCATTGGGTTGGGTCGCGATGATTTCTATCGGCGCTGTTTACCATATGATTCCGAAACTCTTTAACCGTGAAACCATGTACAGCGTCAGTTGGATCAACTTGCATTTCTGGCTGGCGACTGTAGGCACTGTACTTTATGTCGTCGCCATGTGGATTAACGGTATTGGTCAAGGTTTGATGTGGCGTGCGTTCAACCCTGATGGCTCGCTGACCTACAGCTTCATTGAAGTGGTGATTTTCAGCAAAGGCGGTTATGTCATGCGTTTGATTGGTGGTGCTTTCTTCCTGACGGGTATGTTTGTGATGGCTTACAACACCTATCGCACTATTAAAGCAGCGAATCAAACATCGCCCGTCCAGGTTAATGAGCCTGTACAAGCGCCTGTGGTTTAAGGGGAATTGCATGAAAGGTCATGATTTAGTCGAAAAAAATATTGGTTTGATGGCCGTGCTTGCTGTGGTTGCCATCAGCTTTGGTGGATTGGTTGAAATAGTCCCACAGTTTTTTCTGAAAGAAACAACAACACCTATAGAAGGATTAAAACCCCTTAATGCAGTTCAGCTGGAAGGGCGCGATATTTATATACGTGAAGGTTGCCACACATGCCATACACAAATGATTCGTCCGCTGCGCGCTGAAGTCGAACGTTACGGACATTATTCGGTAGCTGGCGAGTCAGTTTACGAGCACCCGTTTTTGTGGGGATCAAAACGTACCGGACCTGATCTGGCAAGGGTAGGCGGACGTTACACTGACGAATGGCATAAAACCCATTTGTACAATCCAAGGATTGTAGTTCCTGACTCCATCATGCCTGCCTATCCGCACCTTTATGACTACAAGCTGGATGGCAAACATACAGCAGATAAAATGCGTGCATTGGCAAAAGTGGGTGTTCCCTATACTGAAGAAGATTTTGCTGGGGCAGAAAAAGCGGTGAAAGGCGTTACCGAAATGGACGCCCTGGTCGCATATCTGCAGAACTTGGGCATCTTACTGAAAGAGAAACGCTAATGGATCAAGGTACATTAGGTGCTATTTCGACGGTGTTGGTCACTATTGCTTTTTTTGGCGTTTGTTTCTGGGCATTTGCGCCCGGACTAAGAAAACGTTTTGAAGAAGATGCAAAGTTACCTTTTGCCGATGAACCAGAATTTCAGCAAAACGATGATCAAAAAAAAGCTGATCATCCAGAAGGGCGGATTTAATTATGAGTACGTTTTGGAGTTTATGGATTATTGTTTTGACGCTAACCAATCTGGCGTTGTTGTTCTGGTTGTTGATGGCCAACCGTCGCCGTGAAATCAAAGGACCGGAAACCGGTGAGGTAAAAACTACAGGGCATGAATACGATGGCATTGAGGAGTACGACAACCCTCTGCCACGTTGGTGGTTTTACATGTTTTTGGGAACCTTTATTTTTGCCATCGGCTATTTGATTATTTATCCAGGGCTTGGACTCTACAAGGGTGTTTCCATCAAGGAATACGATGGAAAAACCTGGACTGCTGTTAATGAGTTGCGTCACGATCAGCGCTTGGCAGAAGAGATTTACCAGCAAACCTATGCCACCTTTGCCAAGATGCCTATCCCGGAATTGGCTAACAATCAAGACGCCATGAAAATGGGCCAGCGTTTGTTTCAAGATAACTGCGCGCTTTGCCATGGTTCAGATGGCGGCGGTAACACAGGTTTCCCCAATTTAACGGATAGAGACTGGTTGTGGGGTGGTGAACCCCGATTAATTCTCGAGACGATTACCCATGGACGAAAGGCGCTGATGCCTGCTTGGGGAAAGACCTTGGGTGAAGAGGGCGTAGTGAATGTTACAGAGTTTGTGCTTAGCCTTTCGGGTGCTCAACACAATACGGAGAAAGCGGCACTGGGATCAAAGATTTTTGCAGCCAATTGTGTTGCTTGTCATGGAGTGGAGGGAAAAGGAACTTATCAAAACGGAGCACCCAATTTGACAGACAATGTCTGGCTCTATGGCAGCAAGCCGGAGATCATTCGCCAAACTATTCGTGATGGTCGTAATGGTCAGATGCCTGCTCAACTCGAGAACCTCAAAGAAGACAAAATTCATTTATTGGCTGCTTATGTATATAGCCTCTCTCTTGACAGTAACTAATCTGTGATCAGTAAAAAGGCAGGTTCATCAATGGGCCTGCCTTTTTTTGTTTATAGCAACAGATAGTGGGGAAACACTTGAACGATAAAATTCCAGCATCTTCCGATAAAGACGAAATCCGTTACGTCAATCTTTATGAAGCGGAAGAAAAAATTTATACCCGCCACATCACAGGTTTTTATCAGCGCTTGCGCCGTTATACAGGAATTCCCCTGATGACGGGATTTTTGCTTATGCCCTGGTTGGTGATTGATAACAGGCCTGCCATGTTATTTGATTTGGGTGCGCGAAAATTTCGCATTTTGTGGTTAACTTTTTGGCCGCAAGATGCCATGTATCTTGCCTGGTTGTTGGTGATATCGACGACCCGGATTCCGGTCAGCGCCTGGCTCAT